>JANNEN010000410.1:0-12671 GCA_031378715.1 Emticicia sp. | reverse complement strand
GGCTTTGATAAATCCTCTTTAAAAATTACCGAACTTACAAATAAAGGTTGCTCCAACTTTAGTGCTAAAGTAAATAAATCTATGTCTTTCATTTTGCAAATATACGAATACCCACTAAAAATGGCGAAGAACCATAATTTTTCGGAATTGTCAGTGGAATTAGTGAAAAATTTAAAAGAAGAAATTGAGAAACCCGAAATTGATAAAGAATACATTGATGAATTATTTACGGATTTAAGTCAAAACCAAGAAAAAATCAACCTTCACGGCAAGCGAGCTTCGTCAATCGTGAAAGGGATGTTGGAGCACTCTCGAGCAAGCACGGGCATAAAAGAATTGACCGATATTAATAAATTGGCAGACGAATATTTACGACTTTCGTATCATGGATTGAGAGCGAAGGATAAAGACGGTTCGGCGACCCGATTCAACAGTGATTTCGAATTGATTATTGATGCAAACTTGCCAAAAATCAGTGTAATTCCACAAGATATTGGACGGGTTTTGTTGAATTTGATAAATAATGCTTTTTATGCTGTTTCGTATCGACAAACGCTGGCAGGGCTTCAAGCCCCTGCCAGCGTTAAACCACCCAAAGTGATTGTTTCAACTTATCAAACCGAAAAACAAATCATTATTAAAGTCCAAGACAATGGAATTGGTATGAATGAAGCTACCAAAGCCAAAATATTCCAGCCGTTTTTCACCACAAAACCCACAGGGCAAGGCACAGGTTTAGGTCTTTCACTCGCCTATGATATTATTACAAAAGGACATGGAGGAACCATTGAGGTAGAAAGTGTGGAGGGTGAAGGGACAACTTTTGTGGTGAGGTTACCGATTTTATAAATTCCATTTTTACAATAATTTGCAAAAATGGAATTTGATTCCATAAATTACATATATTTGCAAAAGTGGAGTTATTATGATAAATAGACAAATACTACCAGAAGCAAAACAGGCATTGACACAATTTAGGGCTTTGTGCCTAACTGGACCTCGGCAAAGTGGCAAAACGACTTTGAGTAAGATGCTTTTTGAGTGAAAACCATACCTAAACTTTGAAAATCCCACCGTTCAGTTTGAAGCCGAACAAAATCCCGAAGCCTTCCTGAAAAAGTATAACAACGGTGCTGTTTTTGATGAAGTGCAGCGTGTGCCGCATATTTTTAGGTATATACAGGAAATATTAGACAACAACCCCAAGCGTGGGCAATTCATTCTCACTGGTTCAAATAATTTTTTACTGCAAGAGCAAATTTCGCAAACATTGGCAGGTAGGGCAGGTTATTTGTCGCTTTTACCCCTAAGTTATGCCGAGTTGGTTGAGGCAAAATTAACTGATGAAAATTTAAGCAAGCTCATACTCACAGGCGGCTACCCCGAAATTTGGAACGAAAAACTGCTACCAAATACATGGATGAATAGCTATGTGCAGACCTACGTGCAGCGTGATGTGCGGCTTTTGAACATTATCAACTTAGCGACTTTCACTCGTTTTATGTATTTATGTGCCAATTATGCAGGGCAGATACTCAACCGAGACGATTTGGCAAAGAAAACGGGCGTGGATACCAAGACGATTTTGGCGTAGTTGGGTTTGTTAGAAAATTCATACATTATTTTTCAATTACAGACTTATTTCAATAATCTGAACAAAAGGATTGTAAAAAGCCCTAAACTCTATTTTTATGATACAGGTTTGTTATGCTTTTTGTTGGGAATAAAAACCGAAGCAATTTTACAAAAAAACACCGCATACGGAGCAATTTTTGAAAATTGGGCGATTTCTGAAATGCGAAAAAATAATTATAATGATGCACAAAACGAAGGAATGTATTATTTTAGAGATAGTGCAGGCAATGAAATAGACTTGATTTTGGAAAGAGAAGGCGAACCCATAGCTATTGAAATAAAATCAAGCAAAAAAGTAGAAGATAGCATGTTGCGAGGCTTGAAATATTGGCAAAAACTGCAAGCCCAGAGCCAAACTATTTTATTACATGGAGGAGATAGAAACGAAATATTGAATGAAAAAATGAGTGTATTACCTTATACAGAAGTAAATAATCTTTAAAAACCCATGAAAAAATTAAGCCTTACCCTCTCTCTCTCATTGCCATAACTTTAATAAACAACCATTGATAGATTCATGTCCGATTTCAGCAAAACTTTTAAAGTCATAAATTATAAAAAAAAATCTCATCAAATGAACGCAGCGAAAGAGGTTTACTTATACTTTTGGGATAGTTTCGTCAAAGGAGATGTAGAAACACTGGCATTTACCTTAGATGATGCCCTTGAATATATAGGTTCAACAGATACGGAAGTCTATCATTCAAAAGCTGAAATGATGAAAACCTACCAAAAATAAATGTCATTCCGCAAGATATGGAGCGGGTTTTGTTGAATTTGATAAATAATGCGTTTTATGCTGTTTCGCATCGACAAACGCTGGCAGGGCTTGAAGCCCCTGCCAGCGTTAAAGAATATACACAATACGCTGAAAGTCAAGTCATTATAAAAATTAAAGACAACGGCAAAGGAATGTCAGAAGCCATCAAAGCCAAAGTTTTTCAACCGCATCGGCGGTTCGACATTTTTTACGACAAAACCCACGTGTGAAGAAACGGGTTTGGGTCGGACGGCTGATGCCGCTAAGTTTAGCTTATGATATCGTAGTGAAAGGCCATGGCGGCATCTTGGAAGCGGAGAGTGTGAAAGGAAAAGGGAGTACTTTCGTGGTGCGTTTACCACTTTCATAAATTTTATATCTATCTCAATGATTACCTAACGAAAAATGGTCAGTCTAAAAGCACACTTTTATTTAATTCAAATTCCTTAAAGATTCAACAAAAAATCCCTCGAAGACTTCGAGGGATTTTGGCATTTAATTATTTTTGAAAAATATTACTTCTTCGATTTTGTTTTCTGAATTTCAAACGGTACACAAATCGTTGGCGGACAGTCGCAGAATTCTTCTACATAAATCGGGCAACAGCCATTCGAAGGGCAGCTTCCGCTATTGACCTTCACGGTGTATTCTCCGAAGGTTGTTGCTAAATAAACTGCGTTGGTAGCTCCGCTGATGAGTTGTCCGTTCTTGAACCATTGATAACTTGCATAACCCGCAGGGGCGGTAAGTTCGGCTTTTTCGCTACGTGTGCTGCAAATTTGCATCGGAATACTTACGCAAGCTCGGGCAAAATCATCTTCGGTTTCAATTTTATTTCCAGCCATCGAATCGAAATCATCTTTATCCATTGATACCACCCAAGCATCGTTACAGACCAAACCCATCGCTCCCGCTTTGATTTTGGCGGTTATGGTCAAGAAAGCAGAATCTCCTTTGGCAAGATTGGTGATTGTCCAGAGTCCTGATGTGCTGTTGTAGGATGCCACTCCATTACTGGCTACTGCACTCACAAATTGGAAGTTGGCAGACAAACTATCTTTCACGACCAAGTTCAGGGCAGTATCGGTTATATCTTCACGAAGCACCCTTATTTTAAACGTTACGTTGTCCCCAACTTTACGTTTGCAGTTACCTTCGGCAATTTTTGTCAATCTGACATCAACTTTGTTAGCTTTCAATCCTGCATCAACCGAAGTTACATCTCTGGCAAAATCTCCCACTGGCTTGCTTGTATCAACGGTTACGTTGTCAGTTATGCCTGTGGTAGGGTTCGGGTCAGAATCTTTATCGTCCAGTCCACTATCTTTAACAACCAAAACCGTTCCGAGTGGTGCCACAAACTGCACTTTATAGTTTCCTGCCAAAAGGCTATCAAACTTGTATAAACCATTTATATTAGTCACTACCGAGTCAAGTTTTGCTCCTGTAATGGCATCAAGTAGGTAAACCTTAACCCCTTGAACTGGCGTGTCACCCGCAGTTTGGGTATTGCTGTTGTCTTTATCGTTGAACACATAATCACCGATTGAGCCAACTGGCACAAAGCCTGCATCAATTTTTGGATTGTTGCGAAGCGTGTCGGTTTCAGCTTTCAAGACATCAATCTTTATTATTTGTGAAAAACCTAATTTGTTGGCATCGGAGTCCAAAACATCGTTTCCGAGGTTTTGCTTCGAGGCAATTGTGCTGGCTGGAGCAATGAATCGCACTTTATAATCACCCGTCAAGAGGCTGTCGAATAGATACTTACCGCTATTATCAGTAAATGTTGTTTCGATGAGCGTAGTTCCCGTGGCATCATACAATCTTACCTCTACACCTGCAATTGGCGTTTCACCAAGTTGCTGACCGTCGTTGTTTTTATCTAACCAAACGTAATCACCGATTGATCCATATTGTGGCTGACCTTTCAGACCCGCATCAACATCTCGGTTATCTCGGGCGGCACTTTCGAGCGGCTGTGTGGTGTCAATCGTAACAACATCAGTAATGCCCGTTGCTGGGTCTGGATTAGAATCCTTGGCGGTATTTCCACCAGCCAACTTAGATACAATATCGGTTCCATTCGGAGCAATAAATTGAACTTTATAGTTTCCAGCCACCAAGCTATCGAACAAATATTTGCCATCACCATTGGTTATTGTGCTGTCTAATTTTGCTCCCGTTGTGGCATCAAGTAAGTAAACCCGCACACCACCAACTGGCAAATCGCCCGTTGTCTGCGTTTTTGAATCATCTTTATCATTAAATACATAATCACCGACTGAACCAAAAGGCACAAATCCTGCATCAATTTGTGGGTTATTGCGAAGCGTATCTGTTACTAACTTGGTTACGTCAATGTTGATAACCTGACTGAAACCCAGCTTATTGGCATCACTATCGGTTGCATCGCCACCGATACCGCTGGTGTTTTGTTTGGCTGCAAAAGTACCCACTGGGGCAACAAATTTTACTTTGTAACTTCCCGTCAAAAGACTGTCAAAGGTGTATTTTCCAAAGGCATTAGTCTTTGTACTGTCCAGCTTAACCGTTCCTGCGGCATTGTACAAGTAAACTCGGACACCTTCAAGTGGCTTTTCGACTGATGGATTGCCTTGCTGTCCGTCGTTGTTTACATCTGACCAAACGTAGTCCCCGATAGAGCCATACTGTGGATTTCCTCTGAGTCCTGCATCTACATTTGTTACGTCACGGGTTGGGTCGCCCAAAGGTTTTGAGGTATCAACTGCTACGGTTCCTGTGATGCCCGTTGGGTCAATGTCAGAGTCGGTCAAGTCACTGCCTGAGTCTTTTGTTACTGGCAACATTCCTGCTGGAACCACAAATTGTACCTTGTAGTTTCCTGCCACCAAACTATCGAACTTGTACAAGCCCGCAGCATTGGTAGTAGTCGAATCTAATTTTGCCCCCGTAACATTATCCAACAGATAAACTTTTATTCCTTCGATTGGTAAGTCGCCCGCTGACTGGCTATTTGAGTTATCCTTGTCATTAAAAACATAGTCACCTATTGAGCCAACTGGTACGAATCCTGCATCAATTTTTGGGTTATTGCGAAGGGTATCAGTTTGGGCTTTGGTTACATCAATATTAACTACTTGCGACCACCCCAATTTATTTGCATCGCTATCCGACACATCATTGCCGAGGTTTTGTTTTGATGGAATGGAACCCACTGGGGCTTTGAAATACACCTTATAGCTTCCTGTGAGTAGGCTATCGAATGTATATTTTCCATTAGTATCGGTCAAAGCACTATCTAACTTGGTTGTACCCGCAGCGTTGTAAAGATATACTTTCACACCCTGAATCGGTTTTTCGATTAAAGGGTCACCCTGCTGACCATCGTTGTTCATATCATACCAAACATAATCTCCGATTGAGCCATATTGTAGCTGTGGTTTAATACCTGCATCGACATCTCGGTTATCACGCAATGGGTCGCCCAGAGGTTTTGTCGTATCAATATTTACAGCATCGGTTATGCCCGTGGCAGGGTCTGGGTTTGAATCTATTGCACCGTTTCCGCCGATTGTTTTGGCTACGAGGTTTGTTCCTGCGGGCTTCACGAACTGTACTTTATAGTTGCCCGCCACCAAACTATCGAATAGGTATTTTCCGAAACCGTCGGTCATCACAGAGTCAAGTTTTGCCCCTGTGCTGGCATTGAGCAGATAAACCTTTACTCCCGAAATTGGCAAATCGCCCACAGTTTGGGTTTTTGAATCATCTTTGTCTTCAAAAACATAATCTCCGATTGAACCTACTGGCACAAAACCTGCGTCAATATTTGGGTTATTGCGAAGTGTATCACTTGGCAATTTTGTGGCATCAATATTGATTACCTGCGACCAGCCTAATTTATTGGCATCATTATCGGTCAAATCTACCCCAGTATTTTGCTTTGAAGGCATTGAGCCAACGGGTGCTATGAATCTTACTTTATAATTGCCCGTCATTAAGCTATCAAATAGATATTTTCCTGCACTATTGGTTGTGGTGCTGTCCATGAGTACAGTTCCTGTACCATCGTATAAGTAAACTTTTACACCTTCGAGGGGCTTCTCCACGAGTGGGTCGCCTTGCTGTCCGTCGTTGTTTACATCTGACCAAACATAGTCACCGATTGAACCAAACGGACCGACGAGTTTCATTCCTGCATCAACATCTTTGTTATCACGCAATGGGTCGCCGAGTGGCTTGGTGGTGTCAATATTTACCGCATCAGTAATACCCGTCGTTGGGTCAGGATTTGAGTCCAAAACTGGGTTACCGCCCGTAGCTTGGGTTACGAGTGTTCCGCCAACAGGCTTCACGAACTGCACTTTATAGTTTCCTGCAACCAAGCTATCGAAGACATATTTCCCTGAAATATCGGTCATGGCACTGTCAAGTTTTGCTCCTGTGGTGGCATCTAACAAATATACTTTTATACACGCAATCGGTTTATCAGCAGGCGTTTGCGTATTAGAATTATCTTTGTCTTCAAAAACATAATCACCGATTGAACCAAAAGGCACAAAACCTGCATCAATTTGTGGATTATTGCGAAGGGTATCGCTTGCGGCTTTCGTTACGTCAATATTGATTGTCTGCGAGAAACCTAATTTATTGGCATCGCTATCACTTACGTCGGCACCCGTGTTTTGTTTAGCAGGAAATGTTCCCGTTGGCGACACAAATTGTACTTTATATGCACCCGTCAAAAGGCTATCGAATAAATATTTACCATTCGCATCAGTGAGCGTTGAGTCAATTTTTACGCCCAAAGCATTGAGTAAATACACCCGCACATCTTTGATCGGTTTTTCGATTAATGGGTCGCCTTGCTGACCATCATTATTGACATCAAACCAAACATAGTCGCCGATTGAACCATATTGTGGTACGCCTTTCAAACCTGCATCAACCGAGGTATTATCACGAGCTGGGTCGCCAACTGGCTTGGTGGTGTCGAGCGTGATTGTGTCGGTAACTCCCGTTGCGTTTACGTCAGAATCTGAGGTATCGCTACCCGAATCCTTGGTAACGGTTGTCATTCCCGTAGGCACCACCACTTGTACTTTATAATTGCCCGCTACCAAACTATCGAATTTGTATAATCCATCGGCGTTTGTAAATGTCGAATCCAACTTCGCACCCGTAGTGGCATCGAGTAAATAAACTTTTACACCCTCAACTGGGGTATCGCCCGATGTTTGCGTATTGCTGTTGTCTTTGTCATTGAAAACATAATCACTGATTGAGCCAACTGGTACAAAACCTGCATCGATTTGTGGGTTATTTCGGAGCGTGTCAGTTTCGGCTTTTGTTACATCAATATTGATGATTTGTGAGAAACCTAATTTATTGGCATCGGAATCTGACACATCTGCACCCGTATTTTGCTTGGCTGAAATTGTACCTACTGGGGCAACGAATTGAACCCTGTACGCTCCCGTAATTAAGCTATCAAAAACATACTTGCCATTTGAGTCAGTGAATGTTGAATCTATTTTTACACCCGAGGCATTTAGCAAATATACTTTTACATCTTTGATTGGTTTTTCAGTTGCTGGGTCGCCTTGCTGACCATCATTGTTTTGGTCGGTCCAGACATAATTACCTATTGAGCCATACGCTGGGGCAGCTTTCACACCTGCATCAACTGTTGTAATATCTCGCAATGGGTCGCCCAAAGGTTTGGTTGTATCCACATTGACGGCATCGGTTATGCCCGTGGCTGGGTCTGGATTTGAGTCCAAAGCTGGGTTTCCGCCCGTTGCTTTTGGTACTAAATTTGAACCTGTGGGGGCAACAAACTGCACTTTGTAATTGCCTGCCACCAAGCTATCGAATTTGTACAAACCCGATCCATTGGTTGTCGTGGAATCTAATTTTGCACCCGTTACATTGTCAATCAAATATACTTTCATGCCCGAAACAGGTAAATCGCCAGCCGTTTGAGTATTTGAATTATCTTTGTCTTCAAAAACATAATCTCCGATTGAGCCAAATGGCACAAATCCTGCATCAATTTGTGGGTTATTGCGGAGCGTGTCGGTTGCTAATTTTGTTACGTCAATATTGATAATTTGACTAAAACCTAATTTGTTAGCATCTGAATCAGAAAGGTCAGAACCAGTATTTTGTTTGGCTGGAAAAGCACCCGTTGGCGAAACAAATTGTACTTTATACGCACCCGTCAAAAGACTATCGAACAAATATTTTCCTGCGGCATCGGTTAGCGTTGAGTCTATTTTTACACCTGAGGCATTCAACAAATACACCCGAACATCTTTTATTGGTTTTTCGAGCAATGGGTCACCCTGCTGTCCGTCGTTGTTTACATCAAACCAAACATAATCGCCGATTGAACCGTACTGCGGATTGCCTTTGATACCTGCATCGGCCGATGTAATATCACGTGCGGGGTCGCCAACTGGCTTGGTGGTATCGATGGTATAATTTGCGGTCAAGCCCGTTGGGTCAATGTCCGAATCTTTGGTGTCATCTCCGCTATCTTTGGTTACGGCAAGCATGCCGACTGGAATTTCAAATTTTACTTTGTAACTACCTGCCACCAAACTATCAAACTTATACAAGCCCGCTACATCGGTTGTGGTAGAATCAAGTTTCGCCCCCGTAGTGCCGTCGAGTAAGTAAACTTTTATGCCTTCTATTGGCAAATCACCTGCTGATTGGGTATTAGAATTATCTTTATCGTTGAATACATAATCTCCGATACTGCCCACTGGCACAAAACCTGCGTCAATCTGTGGGTTGTTGCGTAGTGTATCGGTTGTTGCTTTTGAAGCATCAATATTGATTACTTGCGAGAAACCTAATTTATTAGCATCAGAATCCGATACATCGACACCCGTATTTTGCTTTGATGCTATGCTACCCGTTGGTGCTACGAATTTTACTTTATAACCACCCGTCAATAGGCTATCAAAAAGGTATTTCCCGTTGGCATCAGTGAAAGTAGAGTCTAATTTTACCGTACCCGAGGCATCGTACAAATACACCCGCACATCTTTGATTGGTTTTTCGATGGCTGGGTCACCCTGTTGCCCGTCGTTACTGAGGTCTGTCCAGACGTAATCACCGATTGAGCCAAACGCTGGAATCAGGCGAATACCTGCATCTACATCACGGTTATCACGCAATGGGTCGCCGAGGAGCTTGGTGGTATCAATATTCACGGCATCAGAAATCCCCGTGGTTGGGTCTGGATTTGAATCCTTCGTTGGGTCGCCACCAATGGTTTTTGATACTAATTTTGTACCCGTCGGTGCCACAAACTGCACTTTGTAGTTACCCGCAACCAAGCTATCCAACAAATACTTACCGTCATTGTCGGTTGTGGTTGAGTCAAGTTTTGCACCTGTGGTTGCGTCAAGTAAGTAAACTTTTACGCCCGATAATGGTTTATCGCCTGCGGTTTGGGTGTTTGATTTGTCCAAATCTTCAAAAACATAATCACCGATTGAGCCAACTGGCACAAAACCTGCATCAATTTGTGGATTATTTCTTAAGGTATCAGTTGGTAATTTTGAAGTATCAATATTGATTAACTGACTGATGCCCAACTTGTTAGCATCTGAATCTGTTAGGTCTGAACCCGTGTTTTGCTTCGATGCGATTGTACCCGCTGGGGCTACGAATTGTACTTTGTATGAGCCAGTTGCCAAGCTATCAAAAAGATATTTGCCGTTTACATCAGTGAATGTGGAATCTAATTTTGCTCCCGTAACACCATCTAATAAATATACTTTTACATCTTTGATTGGTGCTTCGCCTGCCTGCTGACCGTCATTGTTGGTATCTGTCCAGACGTAGTCGCCGATTGAGCCGAACGGTACGAAACCTGCATCAATCTGTGGGTTATTGCGTAGCGTATCGCTTGCTGCTTTGGTTACATCAATATTGATGATTTGACTTAATCCCAACGTATTAGCATCGCTATCACTTATATCAGTACCAGTGTTTTGTTTAGCTGGAAAAGTTCCCGTTGGCGAAACAAATTGTACTTTGTATGCGTCTGTGAAAAGACTATCAAACAAATACTTCCCATTTACGTCGGTCAAAGTTGAATCTATTTTTAAGCCTGAAGCATTTAATAAATAGACTTTTACACCCTGAATCGGTTTTTCAACTGCTGGGTCGCCTTGTTGTCCGTCATTGTTTACGTCTGACCAGACATAATCACCGATTGAACCGTAACAACAGTCTATGCTTCTGACTGACAAACCAGAACCTCGTAGATTTTTGGCAACACCACCACAATTCAACCCTTTTGCTTCACACGATAACAACAGTGGAGAAGAGAACTGACCGAAATAACAAATCAATGGTGTGGCATCAGCCAAACATAGTTTATCAATTTTTGATAATAAATTGTAGTTTAATGGTAAAGCAATAGAATCTCCAACGGCTAAACCTGCTGGTATTAACACCCTGATTGAAGTATTCCCTTGTGGGTCAGTACCTAATACTGGACTGCTAAACGGCAAACCTACTGTAAAGTTTGATAATACTAATTTATTGACATCAAAAGGAACAGTAAACGTTACCGAATCTTGACCTGATGTGGCACCAGAAGATGTACCAAAACCACCGATATTTTTTATGTAAATAATATCAGTAATTGCTTCTGTTTGATTTATCCCTGCACAAACTTTTAGTGGGGTATTTAATGTACTGAGAGTAAAATTATTCTGTTTACCTGCCGAACCAACGTAGTTTACGGGTACTACGCTCTGAACTGATGTCTTTGTTCCGCAATAGTTTTCACCCGAAATATTGAATAAAATTTCATCGTTTGTCGTTGTCGGACAAGCTACAAACGCAACTTTGAACTTTATTCTTACATCATTCAACGATGTAGTGTCCGAACCAGTCAAACCACAAGCTGTACTAAATGGCAAGTTTGCCGATAAATCAAAACGCACTGAATCTGGCGAAACAACTGTTACATTCGTAATATTTTTATAAGTACCTGCAACTGGATGTTTTATTTGTGCCGATGATGCCACATATTGCATCGATGCTGGCAATTTAATGGCTGTCAGTAATTTATAAATATTTGCTAATGAAGCATTTCGTATTTCTAACTCCACATTTTGGTCAGTGCATAACTCGGTAATATTCAACGAATTTGTAACTACCCTTGATAAAATCACTGGCGTACTTGCAACATATTGTGCCGTTGCTTGATCTAATGTCTTAGAAGCAAGCACGGGTTGTAATGTCGTTGGATAATTACAGCCAAAGTCTGCGTAAACTTTGAAGTTATCAGCACAAATGTTAGTATTGGCATAAACTCTTACAACACGAATATCACCTGCACCAACTGTACCTAATTTTGCAAATAAACTACTTGTACCATAAGTGCTTACATCTCCCGATATTATTGGGTCTGTATATGTACTATCTGGGTGGTCAATAACACGTACCATTGTTGTTCCTACGCTACTTTCTGCCGCAAAATATACATTTGGAGCGTCGTAAAGGGTATTATTCTGAATTTTGAAATCAAAGTATGCTGGTTGACACGAACCACCATCAGTATTATTCAGTATTGGTGAGATTGGAGTCAATGTTAATTCTGGCTTAACTTCGGCAATAGTTGCGGTATCAAGCAGAATTTTTACTTTGTTAAATTCATCTCTGGTATAAATTTTAATCGGAATTTTATATTGGGTTGGTGCTGCTGAACCTGTTTTGGCGAGGGTATATGTCAAATCATACGCCACCTTATTTCCCGAACAATCATCAGCCCGAGGAAAAGTACCTCCACCAGTATTAGTAAATTTAACTTTACCAGTCAAGGCAGATGCTGTGATTGCCGAAGTATTTAGGTCTGCACATCCTTGATTATATTTTAACCCAATCGTACCCACCGTAATAGCATATTGCGTTGGGATATCTACAACTACACTATCAATTTTTAAGGGAACACGTACTTCACCTGTAGCGTTATCAAAATAATTACCTTCAAAAGATTTAAAAAATACTTTATTTGATACCGTTAGTCCGCAGTCAGCACTATAAACCGCATTTGGATTTGATATAAAATGGTCTTTTGTAACAGCCAAACCCGTTTCGGCTACAGTGTTACATGGTCCAAGATAACTACTTGTAGTTGCTTCATAAGGAATCCCTAATTCGATATTTCCGACGTGACTCATATTTCCTTTAAATGAGAAACTATTTGAATTATCCCAAGGAAAATCGGGACTTACTTTCCATTTAGATTTCACTTCAT
>JANNEN010000372.1:0-3185 GCA_031378715.1 Emticicia sp. | reverse complement strand
GTGGCAATACGGAGGTCAGGGATATAATTGGATTAGCAAAATCAAATTGAAGAAGATCGGCTTGAATTCCAGGTTCACCAAAATGACTGACATACAGAAACTGACCGCTCTGGCTCCACTCTGTATCATAGACGGCAGGATTGGTGAGACTATTTACGCCAGTATTCAGTACGGTTTGATTAAAACTGGGAACACCGGTGGTATTATCAAAATTCAAAATTTCAGAATCGTATGTCCTCCACAACTCACTTGCTGAAACAATTGCCATGATTACAAAAAACCAGTTCACGCCTTTCTTATTTTCCATATTTTATGATTGAATATTTTTTAAAAAGTCATCTGAAATTTTCAAAAACTGTCCACGGGCAACAAAACCAAACTTCAAAAGTCGTCCGAAATTCCAAAAGACTGTCCACGGGTAACGAAACCAAACTTCAAAAGTCGTCCGAAATTCCAAAAAACTGTCCACGGGCAACAAAGCCAAATTTCAAAAGTCGTCCCAACGCCATAAAACTGTCCGCTAAATTGTCGTGGTAACATTGCCGCCAACGAACAAGGGTTGATGATGTGGTGGGGATTTGAAATCCGTCCGCCCGTAACTGATGCCCAATTTACGTTACAATGTTCAAATTACTTCCCAATGCTCAGTAAAATTCCGTCCGCCCACACCAATGTTCTTTAATTTTCTGCGGTTCAATAACTTCCGTCCGCCCACCATATCATTAACCCTGTGTTGGCAGAAGCCGTTTCTTCGCACCAACTATCTCACGGGCAGTAAATTATCAGAAACTGTCCGCCCAATGTACGTTGAAGAGTGATAAAGTTTGTCCTCGAAAGTCTGTAAAAACCAGTGACTTTGACAAGAATGTTATGCACTTTGACTGTCAGTAACCCCGTTTTAGTTTAAGGTCGTCCTGCCACAAAAAAATGTATTTTCGTCAGAGTCTTTGACTGCAATGTTTTATTTTATTTTTTTTATACGGTTTCTGCCAACGAAAAAGTATTGTGGCTGGTGGGGGCTTTGAAACTCGTCTGCCCGAACGTCCGCCGAGTTAAATTACTGATGCTTAATTACTTACAAATGATTGGCAGTTTCCGTCAGCCGACAACAAAAGTACAAAAGAATTCCCAAAGTTCAGTTACTTCCGTCCGCCCCCACTTGCCACAATACTATGTTGGTGGCAGGCAAATTTGTCGTCCAATAATGTGTCCACGAGCAAAAAACTGTCCGCCCAAAGTCGTCCGATGTTGCCAAATAATTGTCCACGGGCAAAAAACTGTCCGTTCAAAGCCGTCCGATGTGGTAAAAACTATCCACGGGTAACAAAACCAAATTTTAAATCCGTCCGAAGTCATTAAAACTGTCCACGGTAGAAAAAACTAAATTCTAAAAATTGTTCGATGTCGCAAAAGTTGTCCACAGATTACAAAACCAAATTTAAAAGTCGCTCAAAATGTCAAAAAACTGTCCACGGGCAAAAAAACAAGTTTTAAAAGTCGCTCGAAATGTCAAAAAACTGTCCATAGGCAACAAAACTAAGTTTAAAAAGTCGTCCGAAGTTGCTAAAAACTGTCCACGATAAACAAACAAATTGTTTTCAGATTATAAGTTTGAATTCCTGCTTTTTAACTCTTTGTTGATATTCTTAACTATGTTATAGGTTATGAACATCATTGGTGAAAATGCAAATGGAATAAAAAGTAAATATGAAAATCCATCAACAATTATCAGAAAGATAGCTACTATTAACGCTCCTAAAAACATACCTGTTACGAAGTTTGCGTTTTTTTTCTTTTTGACTAATTCCTCTGTTGTTAGGTCGCTTAAATTCTCCTTTGCCATTATTATATATTTTGATTGTGATTGTCGTTTTTTGCTTGCCACCAACGTAAAAGTATTGGCGAGGTTGGGGGAATTTGAAAACGTCTCGCCCGAACTGATGCCCGTTTAAATTACTGATTTTCAATTACTTACTGGTGTTCGGATGCGTTCCGTCCGCCGAAACAAAAGATGATTTATGAATTGGTGTTCAGTTGTTACTTCGGTCAGCCCCCAATCTTGCCAATACTATGTTGGATGCCGTATTTATTGCGGTCTCATAGGTATTGTCCAGAGGGTCAAGAACTGGTTTCACCAAAAAACTGTCACAGGAGAAAGTAATTGTCCCCCGAAAAAAACCAATGAGCCTGTGAATTTCAGTATTCAAGTAATGTCGGAAATTACGGGTGTGTCGGAGGGTGAAATAATCACTGAATTTGCTAAGTATTTTGAACGTTTTGGTTTTGTACTTATTCATCCGTTTTCATCTGTTTTACAATTTGAGCAAAATTTTGTTTTTCAATTTCTGGAATGTCGTAACCTTCCATTTTCATATTTTGGAGCAATTCTTTCAAGTTGTCGTAGTTATGAGGAAAGAATTGTCTGATGTGTTCATCTTGTTCGTCGTCTGGGAATAAAAGTGTTGAGTCGGCAGCACCAACTAATAATTCCATGTACTTGTCGCCAAATTGACGGTTGAGAACTTCATCAATAAATTTGTTAAAATCTTTATTTTCAAAAGCCTGTCGGATGGATTGTTTTGCGATGTCAGAAATTTCCATGATAGTTGATTTCTTTGTCATGGCAACATATTTTTCAAATTCGTCAATGTCAATAATTTTAACATATCTTTCGAGATTGTCCAACGAAGATTTCAATGTTGTAATCTCAACTTTTTGAGATTCGATTTGTTGTTTCAGAAACCAAGCTACTGTCCCCGAAGAAAAAATGGTAATGACAAGCTGAATAATTGTGTTATTGTCCACGGTCATGGGGTTAGGTTTTATGTTTTAATATGGCATCCAATGGACGAGGGTTAATGATGTGGTGGATTTTGAAATCCTCTCGCCCGTAACTGTTGCTCAATTTATGTAAAAATGTTGAAATTAAAAACTGATGCTCAATAGAATTCCGTCAGACGGAACAAATATTGATTAACTTACTGATTATCAATAACTTACATAAGCCACCATGTCATTAACCCTATGTTGGCAGAAGCCGTTTCTTCGCACCATTTCGTTTTTTGAAGAGATTTATCGGGAATTATCGTCCCAAATATCGTTGAAAATAGCTCAAAACGTGCTGCGTAAAATGTTGGAATTGGTGAAAATTATCATCGAGAAGAGGCACTTTAAGCACCAGACCC
>JANNEN010000332.1:0-22198 GCA_031378715.1 Emticicia sp. | reverse complement strand
TTTTGCCCGCAACGGTATAATACACAAAACTTAGTTTTTCAATCGTTTCGTTATCGGGAATTTTTACGTTACAAATATTCTCAAACGGGTTTGGGTACGCCACCCAGTCATTAATGATATTGCTGGCGGGATTATTGAGCGAGGCTTTCACCGAAAACTGTACGGTCTTGGACGTAATCACCGAGTCACGTTTGTAGGCTTTGGCACTCAGCGTATAAGTACCAACTGGAAATTTAGTGCCCCGACCTTCGCCAAACATATTATAAGGTAGCCTATCGGACGAACCCTTGAATTTGTACGGCCCCGTGAGGTCGAAAACAAACTTTACCGAGTCGAGATTGCAGCGAGCAATGACATTGAGTTTCTCGGGAAGGGCATCTAAATACAACACCCGATTGTTGTTAATGAAGCCATAAGGCTCAATCGGCACATCGAAATAATCACCCTTGATGAGTTCCAGATCAACTACTGGTGGTACAATATCCAAGTAAACGAACGATTCGATGCTCCCGCCACTGTTATCATATACTCGTACCTTTACTTTATATTTGCCCAGGAAAGGAGCTTTTCCGTAAAAATTTACTTCAAACCTATTGAAATCCACCCAAGTTGGTTTCTCGACTACTTCTATGTAGGCAATGAAGCCATCGTTGTCGTAAAAAATATTATCGGGTAGTCGGAACTGAAAATTTTGATTCACCACAATCTCCTTTGTGTAGTTTTTAAATACCTCAATCGGAAGTTGATTGGGTACGTTGGATACTGGTAGCACGGGTGGCGGTGGTGGTGGTGGTGGGACAACGGGTACACTTTCGACAATATCTGGCAGCGGATTTTCGATTTTTTTGTTATCATTAATTATGTCTTCTTCGAGGGTTATCTTGATAGGATTTTTGCCATTACCCGAAATACGTTTCCATTCATCAAGCACCTGTGGTTGGTTATCAATCATCTGAGAAAGCCTAATTTTCATGCTATCAACAGGCACAGGGTTACTTGGCTCAATATTTATAAATTTCATGGCTTCTCGCACAACGGGCAGAAATTTATCAAAATCCTTTTCCTCGTCAATATAAAGAGCCAAAAACCCACAGTTGTATCTGAGGATTTGCGGAACTAACGCCCTGATTTCTTCGATTGCTGGTCGGTCAAAAACGGCTATTTCACTGTAATATTTTTGATTTGGATTAAGATTATTTGATACCATATCGTACTCAAGAATTGTATAATTTGAGTTCGTTTTGATGATATCGGCACTCTGAGTGAGGTTTTTAAAGCCGTAGGTGTTTCGTAGTAGCGAAAGGTTATCGGTGACCGAGCCAAATTCCTGAGCCACTTTTATTGCAGGATTTACGCTTCTGATGGTAGCGGCTATTTGCTCGTTATAGTTTTTGAGCATATCTTGCCTGACCAAAAACCAATCTTTGCCTCTTCGCCCTCGAAAGCAGTCTTTTACATTCCATATATTTACGTAAGGCTCTACTTCGCCAAAGTTTCGGTAGGTTGTTCCCCAATAAGAGTTAAGCGTTCTGATGGTGGTATATTTATTTTTTGCCCAATCTCTGAGCTTTATCATTGCAAACTTAGAATGATCAAAAACCGCAGGATACTCCGACTGCGGCCACTGCTGATTTTCGTAAGCATAGCCCGCCTCTTGTTGTGGCGTGTTTACGACCGAAACGAAAATCAACTGACCGCTCTGCTGCAAATAGCCATAACGCTCGCAAACTTCTCTGACGAATGCCTTGGCTTTGTCGATGGGCGGTTGGGTGGCAAAACTAAAATGATTATTATTGTAATAAACCGTAAGTGGCTGCCCCCTAAAATCTTGGATAGCACTTGATTCGTCCCAAAAACCTTTTGTTGCAGCAAAATTTCTTCCAAGATGAATCCGAATGGCCAATTTTACTTTTAGGTTTCTTGTGATATGGTTTATCTGATTATCAATTTGCGTCCAGTAGGCTTTGGCATCTGCTTTCGGATAAATCCTTTCCCACATGATGGTTAGCTCAACGGCATTGCAGCCCTGTGCTACCATTTTTGTCATGACCGAAATGGCGTTATTTGCATCGGGTTCCAGGTTTAGCACCCCGTGAGCAATGTATCGTTTGGACTGCGAAAAACCAATGGTTGAAAGCAGAAGTATAAATAATGTGGCGAAAAATTTTTGCATAATAACTAAGCATTTTAAAGCAAGTGGAGCAATATTAAACGTATTTTTAGAAAAAATATTTTTTAATACTTTGATAAGGCATTGAAATAACTTATCCAATCTGATTAAAAAACTCATCGCAACAGAAACATTTATTTCTTCATATAATCACCTTGTGAAAAGAACTTCTCCACAAAACAATACATCAGTATAAAAAAGTATCGGCTGCCCATTTCTTTGATTTTGAGTTTCGACTCGCCGTACTTTCTGTTTGTCCAGCTATTTGGTACAACTGTGTAAGAGTATCCACGTACAATGGTTTTCAATGGTAGCTCAACGGTTAGGTTAAAATGCGGTGAAAGAAAAGGTTTCAGCCCTTCCATGGTTTCACGTTTGTAGAGTTTAAAGGCGTTGGTGGTATCATCGTATTTGATTCCGATGACCATTTTTATAATAAAGTTGGCCACTCGATTAATGATTTTTTTCACGGCAGGATAATCAATTACTTTTCCACCATTTATCCAACGGCTACCAAAGACCGCATCAACATTCTCGGCGAGCATGGTGTTATAATACCGCACCAAATCCTCGGGGTCGTCCGACATATCGGCCATAAAAACCGCCACGCAGTCACCCGAAAATCGCTCCAAACCGTAACGTACGGCATACCCAAAGCCGTTTAACCCCTTGTTGGTTTCAAAAACGAGCGTCGGAATCTCTTTTTGTAATTCCTGCAAAACCCTCAACGTGTTATCCTTCGAGTTATCGTTTGTGACCCAAATTTCGTGCGGAATAGCGTACTTTTTGAGGGTTTCGTATAAACTTCTGAGGGTTTCGGAGATACTTTCTTCTTCGTTATAGGCAGGAATAACTACACTTAATTTCATTACTTGATGTCTTCAAAGTTTAATAAATCCATGTTATTATCTCCCAAAGCGAGGGCGTAAATGCCCAATTTTGTGAGGTACTTTACTTGGTCAGGAGCAATGGCCATACTCGCAAAAACCGTGATTAGTTGATAATCAGCGTATTCAGGAAACGCCAGCCTAAAATTTTCAATCGTTTGCGGTACTCTTTCCAAGTAAATCATTCTGACCGTAAACTTTACATCGGTCAAGAGGATTCTTTTTTCGGCATGACAAACCGCAAAGACATCAAACTCAAACATCTGCGAAGCATCGTTTGGATTTCGCCTGTCTTGCCGACGATTGAACAAATCTATTGCGGAAAATTTGAAAAAATCAGTCGCAATTCTTGGAATATTTGGGGCAACAAAATCCTCAGCAAAAGTGCCTAACTTATTAGTCACTTCGCCCCATTTTTTATTCATTTCTCTACGAATTTCACGCCCTTCTCTAACGTAATCATTCAAATCCTCGGTCGCTTTTTCACGAGCAATAATGGAATCATTTTTGAAATCCTGCATTTCAACTTTGAAATCTGACATTTCATTCTTGAAATCGCTCATTTCATTCTTGAAATCCTTCATCTCATCTTTGAAATCGCTCATTTCATTCTTGAAATCCTTCATCTCATCTTTGAAATCGCTCATTTCATTTTTGAAATCCTTCATCTCATCTTTGAAATCGCTCATCTCTCTTTCGAGCAGCGTAAGATTTCGGTTTTGTTGCATGATGTATTCTGCTAAAACCGTTTCTAAGGTGGTTAAGCGATACTCAACTGTTGGTGCACTCATCTTGAATATTGATAAATGTTCTCTGAATTAATTGCAAAAATACGTAAAATCCTTCATACGTACCTATCATTTTGTTTAGAGAGGTTGAATGAAAAAATACGTGCCGAAATTGAAACTATCACCCCTTCAAAGCAAACAGATACAGCCCAAATGCGGTCAATAAAAAATAACCCACCAACCCTGCCGCTCCTGCGTAATCCTTGGCGATGCGTTGGCCCGTAAAAAGACAAAAAATTGAAAGCAGAGAAAGCTCTAAACCCAAGATTGCAAAATCTTTTTGCCCTTCGATGAGATAAAAAATTCCGCCAAAAAAAGCAAAAATCCCTGCCAAAACCTCCAAAATAGTAATTGTTATGAACAAAATCCCTGAAAAGTTGTTCATAAATGTTTTGGCAAAAACGCTTTTAATGTAAGCCTTATTGCCTTTGAAATCAAACACTTTATCGAAGCCCGATTGCAGGAAAAGTACACCCGCAAAGAGCGAAATGAATACTTGAAGGATTTTGAGGAGCGTATGGTCAAAGATTTGCATTGAGATTTGGGTTTAGTTCAGCACAAAGATAAAAAAAATAGCTCACCTTTGGGCGAGCTATTTTTGTGCAAAAAATTTCAAATTGTTTTTTATAGACGAATACCGAAACTAATGGCGTTGCCGTTGATTGGGTTATTATCCTTGAACATCGGCGTGACTTCGTAGCGAGCAAAGAACGCAAAGTTTTCCCGTCCGAGTTCAGCCGCCAAGCCGTAGTGAAATTTGTTGAGGTTGTATGCACTTTTGTAGTGCTGTTTGCCGTTTTCGCCTTTGGTTTTTACGTGGCTGCCGATTCTGGCTCCGCCGTACGCCCCCAAGCCGAGTTTCCAGTTGCTTTCTTTGAAGCCAAATTGCAACATCAACGGAATATTCAAACTCGTTACCACTAATTTTGACTTATCAAGGCTCTGCGTTACGTCCGCAAATTCGGCTCCTTTGGCGGTGTTCATCAAGCGAGTATTATCCTTCATCATGTAGTTGTGCCACGCAAACTCAAAGCCCGTACCCAAAGCCACATCAACGTGATTACCCGTGATGAGTCGGTGGTTTTTCTTCCAGTTCAGAGCCACGTATCTCGACCGAAGATTATCAAGCTCAGGCATTGATTTGCTTTCGTAGGTGTTTAGTCCGAGGTACAAACCAAAATCTTTGCGAGAAAAACTGTTGCGTTTCTTGGCCGAATAGTTGTCCGATGAGCGATATTCTCTCGAATCGTCTTCGTGGTCTTGGGCGGTTGCACCCATATTTAAAGTGGTAACAATGGCTAATGCAGCGAGTACTTTTACAAGCGTTTTCATAATATTTGTTGTTTAAAAAATCTGTTAAAAAATTATTTCTTGAAAAACTGCTGCAGTAGTTTTTGAAAATTTGCTTTTCGTAATGAAGATGCAAGAAGCCGTGAAAAAGGTTGCTTTAAAAACAAAAAAAGATTTTGCAATCGATGTAAAACCTTTCTAAATTCTTGATAATCAGTGGTTTATGATTTAGAAAAAATATTTTTCAAATAAAATTCACCTCAACCGAAAGGCTGATACCAAATTTTTGATTGACCGATGTCTGTATTTTTTCTGCTAATGCCTTAATTTCGCTGCCCTTACCGCCACCATAATTAACCAGCACCAAAGCCTGTTTGGCATGCACGCCCACCTCGCCAAAACGCTGACCTTTCCAGCCCGCTTGTTCGATGAGCCAGCCCGCAGGCACTTTGGTTACGGTATCGCTGACTGGGTACGACGGAATCGTGGGGAATTGTATTTTCAATGCTTCAAATTGTGCGTTCGGGATTTCGGGATTCTTGAAAAAGCTGCCCGCATTGCCAATCTCTGCGGGATTGGGGAGTTTGCTTTGGCGAATCCGAATCACGGCATCGCTGATGGCCTTGATGCTCATTTCCGAAATGCCCATTTCGGCGAGTGTATCTTTTATTGCTCCGTAGGCAACATGGAAATTTGGTTTTTTATTAACCTTAAAAGTGACATTCAAGATAATATATTTACCTTTGGCTTCGTGCTTGAAGATACTTTCTCGGTAGCCGAAATTACAGGTAGCTTTGTCGAACGTCACGACTTGCCCAGTGGCAATTTCGAGGGCTTCCAATGACTCAAAAACCTCTTTTATTTCGACTCCATACGCCCCGATATTCTGCATGGGAGCCGCCCCAACCGTACCTGGGATTAGCGAAAGATTTTCCATTCCTGAGTAATTATTCTCCACGCAGTGCATCACCAAATCGTGCCAAACCACGCCCGCCCCAACTTTTATCCAAACGTTTTCTTCGGTTTCTTGCACAATCTCCAAGCCTTTGATTGCCATTTTTATGACCAAACCATTAAAATCTTTTATCAGTAAAATATTACTTCCACCGCCCAAAATCAAACGTTCAACCGATTGATAGTCAGGGTTTTGTAAGATTTTTTGGAGTTTCTCAATGCTCGAAACTTCGGTAAAATATCGTGCTTTGGCTTCGATTCCGAAGGTATTAAAAGGTTTGAGTTGAACGTCAGTTTGGATAATCATAGAAAGCCGAAAGGGTTTGTTAGAAAACGCTACAAAGTTAGTGATTTTTATGAATCTCTTACTCAATAAATCAGGCAATCGAAGTATCCTATTGAACAGTCATTTCTGTAAATCAAAGAAAAAAGGGATTGACAAGCCCCCTCCGAACATTAGAAAGTTGGGTGGGGGCGGAAAAAAGCCTGGTCGGAATGAGGGTGAAGGAGCATTTTTTGGTGAACTACTAATCGAAGCCGAAACCACAAGTCGGATATTGGTGTGACAGCGGCTCGTTATCTTGATAGGAAACTCGTAGAATAAATCTCCGCCCGTAGCGAAAATCGGCTCGGTCGGAAAACCGTACTGATAAATTACGTCAAAATCGGTGTCTTTTACGAAGGCCGTTGTGCCAAGATTAAAAACCGAAGCGGTCACGTGCCAACCAAAATTCTTGTTTACATTCTTCCCGATTGATAAATAAAACCCCTCGGATTTTTGCATAAAAGTACCGCTGATAGAACTGCCTTGAATCTTAATATTATCTCTTCGGAGGGAAGCGTAGCCTAATTTATACTCAACTATTTTGTCGTTTTTATTAGCGGCTTTCATCAAAACGCTGCCCGTAAAACCCTCATATCCCATGAGCAACGGCACAATGTTATCCCCCAAATCAATACCGATTGACTTGATGCGTTGCCCCGAAATACTAAAAAAAGATAGGCATAAAGAGAAAATTAATAGCTTTTTCATACGAATGGATTTCAAAACTGTTTTTCAGTGAGCCGTATCGTACAGGCATTTTCGGTTCTGTTATTCAGCCAACCCTCATTTCGCCCGTAAGTACCAAAAACCACATTAAGTTTATAGTTTTTTAGGGTACAATACTGGCTTCTTGGCGGCTCGCTCAACGTCTGCTGAAATCCGCAGTTGTCGCCCTCTCCGTAGCTGATGTTGCGTTTGTAGTAAACGATAAGAGTGTCGTTGGCTTTCTTTTTATTTTCAAAAACATATATTGTACTATCGCTTGCGTACGACACGGGCAGTTCTAAACCGTACCAAGAATTTCGGGTTTCAAAAACCTTTGGGTACTCCTGCAATCTGGGGTTTGATGTTTTTGCACCTACGGCGTATATTCGCTTGATGTTGTAAAAAAACAGGGTGTCTTTCTTTGAGGTTAATTCTAACCTCAAACTCGTCAGTTTTTCAGGTGCGGGCTTTGAGCAGCAAGCCGAAACAATGATTGATAACATTAGTAAGTGGGCTTTCATGGCATTGTGTATTGGTTGTTGTCAGATAATGTATAAAATTACTTGAAATAATCAAAATACTCACTACAATGACTTAACAATTTAATGGTTTTTTAGCGGTTTTGTAAGAAAAACTGTGTTGAATGAATCAACTATACCGCCTCTCGATTTCCTCCAAACTCAAACCCTTTGTTTCAAACACCACATATTTGGCAAAAAGCAATCCCAGCAGTACTACGGTCATATAAATTCCGAAAATACCACCGTTCGTACCGAGTTGGGTTGCCGCCAAAATCGGAAACGAATATGCCACGCACGCATCAAAAACCCAGTGATTGACACTCCCCATACTCGAAGCGAAACCTCTGATTTTGAGCGGGTAAATCTCCGAAATCAATAACCAGCCGAGCGGCCCAAGGCTAATCGCAAAGAAGATAATATAGACATACACGCCCCCCACAAGCATATTTTTTTGTAGTTCGGGGCTGAGGCTATCTTTCATATAAAACGCCAAGCCCACCGTAGCCAAGCAAACAGCCGTTCCGACGAGGCCAGTATATAGGATTTGTTTTCGGCCAAATTTATCCAAAATCATGATTGCCACAAACGTAGCAAGGGCATTGATAGCACCCACACCCACCGTAGCCAAGGCCGCCGTGTTTCCGTCGGGGAAAACGTTCTTGAAAATATCGGTCGAAAAATAAATAATCGCATTGATTCCCGAAAACTGCTGAATGAAGAAAATTCCCACGCCAATAAACAACGGAATCCGCAAACGCTTGCTAAACAACATTCGCCAATCGCCTTTATTATGTTTTTCGTCTTCGATGAGTTGCTTGGTTTGGGCTATTTCGAGCAATGCCTGCTCGGGTTCACGAAGGCGATTCAGCACCGCCAGAGCTTCGGTATCACGACCTTTGCCGATGAGCCAACGGGGACTTTCGGGTACAAAAAACATTCCGATCATCAAGATAGCAGCAGGAATAAAGCCCGTCCAAAACATCGCCCGCCAGCCATCTACTTGGTCAGCAAAGAAATATCCGACTATGTACGAAAGTAAAATTCCGAGTGTAATAGCAAACTGAAAAAAGGTCACTAATTTTCCTCGCTTGTCGGTTGGGGCAATTTCTGCCAAATAAAGCGGCACCGTTGATGCCACAATACCAATGGCTAAACCCAAAAATAATCGCCCCACAATGAGTGCCGTGACCGAAGGGGCAACGGCCGTGATGATTGAACCAATCACGAAAACGATAGCGGCAATAATATTGATTTTTTTTCGACCCAACAAATCGGTCAGTGGACCACTAATGAACGGCCCAACCATACCACCAAACAAAACGGCACTCACGATGAGGCCTTCGGTTTCGGGACTGGGGTTAAACTCTGCCCGAAGTTGCGGCAAAGCCACATTAATAACGCCCGTATCAAAGCCAAAAAGTAGGCCGCCCGTAGCCGCTACGGCAGCTATAAAATAGAGTAGAGAGTTTTTATTCATTTTTAGGTTATGGTTAAAGTAAGTGATAGAATCACAAATAAACTAAACTTTGACGAAAAATGACTAAATTTCGAGTCAATTTATGGAACTAAGGCCAAAATTGTTAGAATCTGTTGTAAATCCCTAAAATAGTTGCAAGGAGTTGTTTCGCAATTATTTTCTATGCTGAAACAGTTTGCAACGACGTGCAACTAAAACAACTCTTTTTTAATGTTTTTAGAAAAAATTTATCTGTCAAATTTCAAGAATTACGAAGAAGCTAATTTTACATTTTCGAGCCAAGTAAACTGTATCGTAGGCGAAAACGGCAGCGGTAAAACCAACTTACTCGATGCCGTTTACTTTCTGGCTTTGAGTAAAAGTGCCATTCACAACCAAGATGCCCTCAGTATTAACCATGATGCCGACGTGATGATGATTGACGGAACGTTCGGAAAAGGGGACAGAAAACACCAAATTACGTGTTCGATTCAGCGGGGGCAAAAAAAGGTTTTGATGCACGACAAAAAGCCCTACGAACGCCTCGCCGACCACATTGGGCAGTTTCCTGTGGTGCTGATTGCCCCCGATGACACCGAGTTAATAAAGGAAGGAAGTGAAGGACGCAGACGCTTTTTTGATGGGGTACTTTCGCAGATGGATAGCGTGTATCTGGCTGATTATCAACACTATAATAAACTTTTGGAGCAACGGAATAGCTTACTGAAAATATTCTTTGAGCGTAACTTTCTTGACCAAGATTTGCTCGATACTTACTCCGACCCATTAGTAAAGCTTGCTTTACGGATTTTTGAACAACGAAAAATATTTATCGAAAAATTTCTGCCGATTTTCAAAAAACATTACCAAATACTCGGCGAGGGGCGTGAAGATGTAGAAATTATTTACGAGTCGGAAGTAGCAAGTGGCGAATTTGTGCAGGAATTTCGATTAAATAGGCGAGTCGATGTCAAAGCCCAACGCACCACAAAAGGTATTCATAAAGATGATTATGTTTTTGAAATTGATCGGTATGCCGTCAAGAAATTTGGTTCGCAGGGGCAGCAAAAATCCTTTGTGATGGCCCTGCGACTGGCACAATTCGAGATGCTCGAAGCACTCAGGGAGGTAAAACCGATATTACTCTTGGACGATATTTTTGATAAACTCGACGACCGCAGGATTCAAAAACTCATCGAAAGTATTGATAATCAGACCTTTGGGCAGGTTTTTATCACCGATGCTCGCCCCGAACGAACGGAAAAGATTCTGGAAAATGTCAAGGTAGAAGTCAATTATATTCGGACGAAAGGTTAATCAGAAAAAGTAATTATTTACTCAATAATTTTAAAAATGGACACACCAAAAGAACTAAAACTCGCCGTGCTGATTGATGCCGACAATGTGCCTTACGCCAATGTCAAGGGAATGTTGGAGGAAATTGCCAAATACGGCACGCCAACCTTCAAACGTATTTACGGCGACTGGACGAACGTAAACCTATCAGGTTGGAAAAATGTACTCCTCGAAAACGCCATTACGCCCATTCAGCAATACAGCTATACCAAAGGCAAAAACTCGACCGATTCGGCACTCATCATTGATGCCATGGATATTCTCTACACGGGTGGCGTTGAGGGCTTTTGTATCGTATCAAGCGATAGTGATTTCACGAGATTGGCTACTCGATTGCGAGAGGCGGGCATGAAGGTTTTTGGCATTGGCGAAAAGAAAACCCCCTCGCCATTTATCGCTTCCTGCAACAAATTTATTTATATCGAAATCTTGAAAAAAGAAGTTCGAGAAACACTGCCAGCGAAACAAAATCAACGAAAACCAGTCAAAAAGGGCAAAAATACCGCTCCCGTCATTGAAAAAACACCACCGCCACCAATCATAGAAGTTACGCCCGAAGTCGAAATAATCACAAAAGTGGCAAACCTCGACCGAGGCCTCATTAAGCTCATCTTGGATAGTATCAATGATATTGCCGAGGAAGATGGCTGGGTGCCGCTGGCAGTATTGGGCAATTTAATTCCGAAAAAACAACCCGATTTTGATGCCCGAAACTTCGGCTACAAAAAACTTTTGGACTTAATAAAAGCCATTCCCGAAATCGAAATCGACAAACGCCAAACGGCCACAAATAATATCTCACATTTCTTTGTACGAATCAAATAAAAAATGCAATTTCATTGTTTGAACTGATAATTTTTCTTAAAAAATGAATCGCAAGAATTTTCTCAAAAACATATCATTTGCCACTTTTCTACTGGCCGATGGCAGTATTTTGCCCGCTTTTGCCGAAGATTTTTCGGCCAAAAAAGCCAAAATTCGCTTCGTAGTAGCATCTGACGGGCATTTTGGGCAACCAAAAACTGACTACAAAGATTATTTTGAAACCTTCGTCAAGAGCGTAAACGCCCAGCACCGCCAACAAAAATTTGATTTTTGTGTCATCAATGGGGATATTATTCACGACGATTTGAATTTTCTTACGACCGCCAAAAGTCATTTCGATGACCTAAATTTGCCCTATTTCGTCACCCAAGGCAACCACGACCACGCCACGCCCGAGCAATGGGAGCGGGTGTGGGGCGTGCCTGTAAACTACGATTATGTTATGGGCAAAAACGCTTTTCTATTCGGTACAACCTCCAATGCCGAGGGGAAATTTTTGGCACCCGATACGGCATGGTTCAAAGCAAAACTGGAAGAACATAAAAACAAAAAAAACGTTTTCATTTTCATTCACATCACACCCGTAAAGTGGACGGACTATGCCGTTGATGGCATCGAATTTCAGGCATTATTGAAGCAATACAAAAATGTGCGGGCGGTGTTTAATGGCCACGACCACGACCAAGAGAACGTCAAAACCCAAGATGGAGTCCCGTATATGTTTTCGGCACATTTTGGCGGAAACTGGGGAACGAAGTACCGAGGTTTTCGAGTTGTGGAGCTACTCAAAGACAACACGCTACTGACTTACATGATGAACCCCGAAACCAAAATTAACGAAGTGACAGTTTGATTTTTACGCTATTCACCTTTAACATAAACCAATGAGCGAATTTTTAAACCGCCGAAATTTCCTGAAAATCACGGGAATAACGACCGCCATTTCGACCTTTCCCGAAGTTAGTTTTGGTAAAAATGACGAAATACTCGTTGGGCATAACACCCATAAATACCGAGTAAAAGTTGGTTGGGGTATTTTAGATGCAGGCAAAAATCCCGTGAATGATTGCCACGAAATGGTGGAAGATGCCAAAGGTCGCTTGATAATGGTTGGAAACGAAACCAAGAATAACATACTGATTTATGATAAATCGGGGAAGCTACTCGAAACTTGGGGAAACGCCTACATCGGCGGCCACGGACTCACGTTGCTGAACGAAGGCGGCGAGCAATTCCTGTTGATTTGTGATACCGACCGCCACCAAGTTATCAAAACCGACTTGAAAGGCAAAGAAATTTTCAAGATTGAATACCCCAAAGAAACGGGGGTTTATGACCACCCTGCTCAGTTCAAACCCACCGAAAGTGCCGTAAATCCTGCCAATGGCGATATTTTCGTGACTGACGGCTACGGCCTAAACTACGTCATGCAGTATGATTCAAAGGGAAAGTATATCCGTCATTGGGGCGGTGGTGGTGATGGACTTGATAAATTTAAGTGCAATCACGGCGTGGTGGTGGATACCCGAAACAAGCAAAATCCGACGCTAATTATTACGTCGAGAATCGAAAATTGT
The DNA here is from genome assembly GCA_031378715.1 of Emticicia sp. Lineage (GTDB taxonomy): Bacteria > Bacteroidota > Bacteroidia > Cytophagales > Spirosomataceae > Emticicia. The sequence goes on along the minus strand of JANNEN010000332.1, from coordinate 9,344 downwards.
TGGAAACGTTTCACCCTCGATGGTAAATATCTTTCTACGATTGCTTTGCCAGGAACGTACGTTTGTCGCCCCGTTATTAAGGGTGAAAATCTCTACGGAGCGGCATTTCGCTCAACTTCCGATTCATATCCAAACTCGGGCTACATCACGATTTTAGACAAAAACGACCAAGTTATTTCAACCCCAGGTGGCAGCGAGCCGATTTACCAAAACAATCAACTGCAAGAACAACGCAAACAAGACCCTTTCAAGGTTTTCTTGCACCCGCACGATGTTTGCATTGATAGCGACGATAATATTTACGTTCCACAATGGGCATCGAAGAAAACCTACCCGATTATGTTGGAACGGGTGTAGGAATATTTGCTCTCCTTGACCATATCTGCTCAGGATTGATTAAAATTTAGCAAGCACTGCTTCAAAAATATTCTGGTAGGAATATATACTTTTTTGGCTACGTTGAAGGGCTTATTTGACAAAAAACAAACCATGTTTTGTACTAAACAAATAAATAATATAAATTTACAAAGAAAAACTAAAAATATTCGTTTTTTTTTCTTGAAAATTTGGAAATAAAAAAGCAGACCTGCATCTTTGCAATCCCAAATACAAAGGGTATTAAGTTTAGAGTAAATAATTTGGGAGTTTAGCTCAGCTGGTTCAGAGCACCTGCCTTACAAGCAGGGGGTCACTGGTTCGAACCCAGTAATTCCCACACCTACGAAAGCCTCAAATAAATTTGAGGCTTTCTTTGTTTTTAGGTGAATGCCACTCTTCACTACGATATTAATTTGAAGGTCAAACGTTCAAAAATCTCCTGTATTACCAATATTTTTTCAGAAAACTACTATTTTTTCAGAAAAAACTTCTACCTTTGCACCCTAATTTAAAAAGACTATTTTCTTGTAAAAAACTTTTTAAAATAGATATACAAAATCAAAAATAACATAATACAAAAAAATGGCACGTGATTTAAAGTACACAAGAAATATTGGTATTGCTGCCCACATTGATGCGGGTAAAACTACCACGACTGAGCGTATTCTTTACTATGCTGGTGTGAGTCATAAAATTGGTGAGGTTCACGACGGAGCAGCAACAATGGACTGGATGGAGCAAGAGCAGGAAAGAGGCATTACGATTACTTCGGCAGCAACTACTGTGGATTGGGACTACCGTGGCGATAAGTACCATATTAACATTATTGATACGCCAGGTCACGTGGATTTTACGGTTGAGGTAAACCGTTCGTTACGTGTATTAGATGGTCTTGTATTTTTGTTTAGTGCCGTTGATGGCGTTGAGCCGCAGTCAGAAACTAACTGGCGTTTGGCAAATAACTATAACGTTGCCCGTTTGGGTTTCGTAAATAAAATGGATCGCTCGGGTGCTGACTTCTTAAACGTGTGCAAGCAAGTGAAAGAAATGTTGGGTAGCTACGCAGTGCCATTGCAGTTGCCAATCGGTGCCGAAGAAAACTTCAAAGGTGTTGTGGATTTGGTAAACTTCCGTGGAATCGTTTGGAACGAAGACGATAAAGGTATGACTTTCACTGAAATTCCGATTCCTGACGATATGCTTGAAGAAGCCACTGAGTACCGTGAGAAATTACTCGAAGCTGTTGCCGAATTTGACGACAGTTTGATGGAAAAATATTTTGAAGACCCGAACTCAATCACGGAAGCCGAAATTTTGGCGGCTCTTCGTGCGGCAGTTGTTTCGATGAAAATCGTGCCGATGCTTTGCGGTTCTTCATTCAAAAATAAGGGTGTTCAAACAATGCTTGACTACGTGATGGCACTATTGCCTTCGCCAATGGACAAGGAAGCAATTATCGGAACCAACCCTGATACTGGTGCAGAAGTAAAACGTAAACCTTCGGAAAGCGAGCCATTTGCGGCTTTGGCCTTCAAAATCGCTACTGACCCTTACGTTGGTCGTTTGTGTTTTATCCGTGCTTATTCTGGTGGTTTGGATGCGGGTTCGTACGTTTTGAATAACCGTTCGGGCAATAAAGAGCGTATTTCACGTATCTTCCAAATGCACGCCAACAAGCAAAACTCGATTCCAAGATTGGGTGCGGGTGATATTGGTGCAGTTGTTGGATTTAAGGACATCAAGACGGGTGATACCCTCTCAGATGAGAAAAACCCAATCGTATTGGAATCAATGGTATTCCCTGATCCAGTTATCGGCTATGCGATTGAGCCTAAGAAATCGGCCGATCAAGATAATTTCTCGAAGGCTATCACGAAGCTAATTGAGGAAGATCCAACACTTACCGTTGAAACCAATGAAGAAACGGGTCAGACTATCATGCGTGGTATGGGCGAGCTTCACCTCGAAATCATTATCGACCGTATGCGTCGTGAGTTTAAGGTTGAAATCAACCAAGGAGCTCCGCAAGTAGCTTATAAAGAAACAATTACGAAATCTTACGAACACCGTGAGGTTTACAAAAAGCAGTCGGGTGGTCGTGGTAAATTTGCTGATATTTCGTTTGAAATCAGCCCACGTGCCGATGGTTTGCCAGGTTTGGAATTTGTAAATAACATCGTTGGTGGTATTATTCCAAAAGAATTTATTCCATCAGTACAAAAAGGATTTGAGCAAGCAATGGTAAACGGTCCTTTGGCTGGCTTCCCCGTTGATTCAATGAAAGTTCGTTTGTTTCACGGTTCTTACCACGATGTCGATTCAGATTCAATCTCTTTTGAATTAGCTGGTCGTTTGGGTTTCAAAGAAGCGGCTCGTAATGCTGGTCCAAAAATTCTTGAGCCAATCATGGCAGTAGAAGTTTTGACTCCTGACGAATACACGGGACCAATCACGGGTGACTTGAACCGTCGTCGTGGAATGATGAAAGGCATGGACACAAAGGCTGGTTCGCAGGTTATCAAGGCTGATGTGCCTTTGTCGGAATTATTCGGTTACGTAACCGACCTCCGTACGATGTCATCTGGTCGTGCAACTGCCAACTTGACTTTTGACCACTACGAAATTGTACCGCAGAATATTGCTGATGCAGTTATCAAGAAGTCGAAAGAGTAATTTCTTGATTTATTAAAATACGAAAAGTCCCTCGTTGCGAAATGAGGGACTTTTTTTGTGGGTTGGGGTTATTTCACTCGCTCTCTAATCTCTGCCAATGTTTGGTCAATCAGAAGTTTTCCATCTCTCAAAACTTCTTTGAGTTCACCTTGATTTTCTTGCTCCCAAGTGGCTTGGTCTATGAGTTTATAGTTTCCGTTTTCAAGTTCGATTTTCATTAAACCCTTTGCAGATTTTTTAGTCCCATCGTCTGTAATTGGATCTTTGAAAATCTCTCTTCCTTGCCCGTTTACTTCGCCATAAGTTGCTTTCATTGCAAAACCAAATGTATCTCTGGTGTTGTATTGATAGGTATATGAGCCAATTCCTAATACTACATTCGTAGATGCAAAACCTTTTTCTTTAAGGCGTTCGCAAATTTGGATTGCTCTTGCTACGGTAATACTATCACCATAAATTGCACCAATATGAGAGTCAAGTTCTTTAAATCCTTTTGAATTTGTTTGTCCTCCAAAAGTTTCCCAAAGCAATTCGATTACACCTTTCCTTTCGTTCTCATTTTTGCCGTTTGGATTACCGCAAATAATATCAACAGGGTCGCCACTGTCAGGTCTAATTACTACTTTACCGCTTCTGTTCAAGATTTCATTTTTCAATTTTGGTAAATAATCGGTAAGCACTTTCCATAAATCCCAAGTGTCTGAAACTATTGAAACGATGCCTTTTGGGTATACCTCACAAACCAATCTTCTGAAAGTTCCTATTTCATCTTCAATTGTTCCCATGCACATTACACTGTGTTCTGTGGCAGAAACCGAACCACCAATCAATTCTTTATCAGAATTGGCATTGTAATATTTTTCTAATAATTCAATGGCTGGAATAGTATCAGTACCATTAAAACTTAATAAATGAGCACTTGCTGAACAAACTCCTGCTTCAATTCCTGCCATTCCTCTCATTGAAAAGTCGTGTCCTTGCCAATCTACAAATTCGGGAACTGATGAAGTTTCATCTGCGAATTTGTCTAAAATTTTTCTGTATTGTTTTGCTATCGTTGCAGAATTACAAGGCATCCAAACCACGGCTGAAACCAAAGTTTCAAAATAATTGGTAAGCCAAAAGAAGTTGGGTAGCGTGTTGTACATCGTAAACATTGGTACTCTAATAGGTACGCTTACGCCTTCGGGAAGTGCTTTAATTACCATTGGAATATAACCCAAATCGTGCAAATCTTCAATATGTTTTGTGCCAACTTGATTTTCACCTAAATAATTATTGATACGTCTTGCATATTCAGCTACAACTTTTTCTTTGGGTTGTTTGAAAAAATAGGTTTCAAAATCTTCTAAAATATATTTTTTGATAAAATATTGTAGTCCAAAGAATACTACTTCCTCAACGCCATCAATTCGGCTTTTACGTGGTGTCCAATTTGAATAAACTAATGTAGTTCCGTCTGGATATTGTCTTCTATGATCAACCTTGTAGCCGTCTGTTAATAATAATGGGTTCATATTTTCTATTTGTTTAAATCTTTAATTAACACTTCTAAGGAGTCAAATTGTTCAATTTGATATTTTTCACAGACAACATCTATATTGCCTTTTCGCCAAAAATCATTTTCAACTACGACTTTAAGTTTTTGGCTTCGGGCAAATAAGCCAAATTCTAATAGCGAAATGGGTGATTTTGTATTATTGGCAAAAAATATGATAACGATATTTGCTTTTTCCAAAGCATTTAATTCCCAAAGTACTTGCTCCTTGAAAAAGGGATTATTTATGGATTGCTTCCAAGATGAATCCCAAGACTCTCTTCGTGGGTTAAATAAAATATATTTAGCAGATAAGTTTTCCTCACATATTTTTTGCCAATCAATGGCACTATTCATTTCTATTGAGCCAGCTAAAAATATAGTTTTCCTGCAAAAATCAATATTTTCTATGTTTTCGGGTGATCTATATATGGTTTTCATATTTTTTTACCAAATTTTTTAATTCATCATATACCTGCTTCAACCCTGCCCTATCGTCTAAATAGGCATTAGCGTATACTTTTCTGCTTGTCAATTTATGGAATGGTGGATTTTCGTTAATTACATCAAAAGGTATGTTGTTTTCATTCAAAAATGTTTTTACAAATTGTAAATCTTCTTGACCCGTCCAACAAATCAAATAACAATTTATGGCTTTTAATTCGTGTAAAAGTTTAATTACATCGCTATAAATTCGTCCTTTTTTATGAAAATCATAAACCGTATCGTCAAAGTCAAAAGCCACAACTAAAGTGCCGTATTTATTGTATTCATCTACTAATCGGTTAGATGAATTTTCGGGGTTAAGATAAAAGTCCATCGCCTAAATTTCTTTGGGTTAAACAATCACTTTCCATATTTTTGAATGAGTCTGTTGTGAAAATTCGTTCAAAACATTTCAAATCTTCAAATCCTTTGCTGAAAATTCCATGACTAACTGCCAAGTACAATTTACCTGCATTTTTCTTTTTTAGTTCTTCTGCTAACCCAATAAAAGTTCCACCACCATCACAAATATCATCTACGATTAAACAATTTTTGCCTTTTAAATCGTCTGCATAAACTTTAAAGCCTGTCAGTTTTCCAGTTTTTACATCCCTACTTTTGCTACATTCCACTACTTCTACACCACCCAAAAATTCAGAAACCTTATAGATTTTTTTCAATGCTCCACCATCAGGCGAAATCAATAAAACATCGTTCGGGTGGCGTACCGTACCGATTTCTTGGATAGCTTTTTCAACGAATTTATGATTGGTAATAAGTTCACAATTATTCAAAACTGCTGGCGTAACTTCTGAATGTGCATCAAAAACGATTACTTTTTTAAATTTAAAACTATTGATAATGTCTGCATAGACTTTTACAGATAAAGGCTCGCCTTTTACCATAACTCTATCTTGTCTTGCAGATGGGAAATAGGGGATTATTAAATTTTCTAATTTTGCATCCATTCTTAGCAAAGCATCAACTGCCAAACAAAGCAAGCCTAAATCATTAAATGAGTTTAACCGATGTGTAATTGTTACACCTTTTGACACATCAAAATGTGGATTTATCTTGATATGAGGTTCACCACCCGAAAAAGTAAAACTTTCAAATTGTATTTCTTCACCTTCTATTGGCTTGAAATTTTTGTCTAAATTAAGTATCATAATTTCTTATTTTGTGTAATTATTACGCAAAGTTAAATTTAATTTTTCAACTTCCAAATAATTTGTGTAAAATTTACGCAAAATTTATTTCAAACAAGAAACCATCTCTTTGTAATTGGCTATATTTCAGCTTATTAAACTTAAATAATTTAGCTGGACGACCATTTTTCTTATCGGAAAACTTTTCAGTTTCTTCCACAATTCCAAAACTTAATATCTTTTTACGGAAATTTCTGCGGTCAATTTCTTTTTCTAAAATATTGCAATAAAGATTTTCGAGTTCGGAAAACAAAAACTCTTTTGGAAGCAAATCAAAGCCAATTGGCTGATAAGTAAGTTTGCTTTGAAGTCTTTTTTGGGCAATTTGTAGGATAATTTGATGATCAAATGCCAAAGTCGGTAATTCGTTTACTGAAAACCATTTTGCATCTTCGGCATCGGTATCAGCCTTTAAAATTAATTTTGCAGAATTTACCAAAGCAAAATAAGCAACAGAAACTACACGAAATCTTGGGTCTCGATTTATGTTGTCGCCAAATGTATAGAGTTGTTCTAAATAATTCACTTTTATTCCTGCTTCCTCTTGAAGTTCTCTGTTTACGGCATCGTTTAGGGTTTCATTATCTTTAACAAAACCGCCAACTAAAGCCCATTGGTTTTTTAGAATACCGTATTTTTGTTTGATAAGTAAAACGTTCAACTTGTTGTCGGTGTACCCGAAAACTATTGCGTCCACTGCAATTTTAATATTTTGTTTCAGTTCCATTGCTTGTATGCGTGTTATTTACGCAAATATATGTATTTAATTATTTAACCAACAAAAAAGACACCCAAACGAGTGTCTTTTTGCATTTTATCTATGATGAAATGTAATTAAATAGCTGGGTCGGCGGGCGTGCTTTTGTTATTATCACGCTCAGTAAGTGGATATGGATACCAGTTGCGGCTACGTTCGGCACCCGCTACTCCCGCACCCGGGCGACCAAAACGTCGGCTATCTTCCAAACGAAAGCCTTGCATGAATAACTCAATGCAACGTTGCTTATAAATTTCGGTCAAAACTGCCGCTGCTGTCTTGTCACCTGCGTAGGCTGGAAGGTCAGCACCTAAGCCCCAAACGTCCGTTTTCTTGGTCAAAATCCTGTCTAAGGCTACAATAGCCGCATCTACGCTACCTTTGCGAGCGTTTGCTTCGGCAATAATCAAGTTAATTTCGCCCGTCAGATAGACTGGCGTAACTGTTGTATTGGCGGTATAAAAACTTGCTCTGCCCAAATTATTAGCTGGTACTGTGGTCTGAAAAAAGAAAGCTATTCGCTTGTCTTTTGCATCAGGTTTCAGGGCTGCTGGCAAGCCAAAATCTTGGTTTGTTGGCTCGGTTACGTTACGGTTACTAAATGTTGCATCAAACATCGGATTACGAGAGTTATCATCAAAAGCAAACGATGATTTTTTAGTCAAATCGACTTTTGATGCAGCAGCCAAAGCCTTGTCGTTATCCCCCAGCATAAGGCTATATCGAGCAATGAGTGCCTGAATGGTATTGCTCAAATCAATACCAGTAGCAACCCTACTCGTAAAGGTAGCCGAAGGCGGCGTTGCGAGGGCAGTTGCGGCTGCTTCCAAAATAGAAACTGCGGTTTTCAAAACTTCGGTGCGAGCTACGAAAGGAGCGTTTTCGCCAGTTGTTATCGGTGACTGCTCCCAACCAGTAGCTAAGTTTCCTAATGCCATTGCCTTAAAAATTGAAGCATAAGCTATCAAGCCGCTTTTTGTACCCGCATCGGTTACAACGTTGATATTATTCAAGATATTATCGGCGTTGGCTCTTACTAAGTGGCTTTGGTTCCAGAGGTTCGATATGATTGAATTATTGCCCTGTACGGCCAATGCTCCCGCTTCCAAGTTTAGCTCATCAGTGTTACCTGCGTTCAAAACTTTTAGTTCTTTGGTAGTCAAGCCCATGGCGGTAGGTAATGCATAGCCAGGACTGGCACGCCCAACCGTTAGGCGAAACTGTAACCCATTAGCCAAGGCAATGAGTCCGTTTACGTCATTAACTACCTGCTGCTCGCTGGCAGAGCTTGGGTTGAAATACTCTTCGTTACAGGAAGTAGCCCCCAGCATCAATGCCGTGATTAGTGAATATATGAGTGTTTTTTTCATTTTGAAAGCCCCCATGCCCCCAGAGGGGGGTTATGAGGTATTTAAGTTTTATATATATTTATTCGCACCTTTTACCCCCCATTGGGGGGCTGGGGGGCTTAAAACGTTGCCGTTAATTGTAATTGATATGTTCTCGGAATCGGCACATTACCAAAATCCACACCACGCAAGAGGTCATTGTTTCCACCAGCGTTTGTTTCGGGGTCAAAGCCATTGTATTTATCCCACGAAATTAGATTACGACCAATGAGCGAAACGCTAAAATTACTCATGCCTTTCACCAAGTTTGGTAGTTTGTACGCCAAAGATATTTCACGGAGTTTTACGAACGAACCATCATCGACACGGTATTCTTCAATCGGTACGAGAGCAAACACCGACCCACGTGGCATTGTGCCTCTGAGTTCGGCTTCGGCAATATCACCAATACCTACGTTATTACGAGTACGCTTATCAGCATTGAACACTTGCAAGCCCTGCACGGCATCTAACAAAAAGCCAAATGTTGCTTTTTTGTAAGTAAAACTGTTCACGAACGAACCCGTCCATTTTGGATTTGGATTTCCGATAACAGTACGTACGAAAGCTCCCGAAGGCTGACCATCAGCCGCACGTTGTGGTGTAAATTCCGTTGGTGAGGTTTGCAGTCCACGCTCACGCTGCGGCAAGCCTTGTGGTGTGAGTAAAAATGTTCCATCGGGATTACGGGCGTAAGGATTACCCAAAAATATCGAAGCAGGCTGACCCTCAACCAAGAATACTGGAGCTCCCGCCGAGTTAGTGATGCCAATTAGTGGGCTTCCCAAACTCACAATTTTATTGCGGTTTTGGTTGTAAATAACCGTTAAGTCCCATGTGAAATCTTTGTTTTTGATTGGCATGAAATTCAATGAAAGTTCCATACCATTGTTTTGCATTGAGCCTACGTTATTCAC
>JANNEN010000324.1:0-7526 GCA_031378715.1 Emticicia sp. | reverse complement strand
CCAAACTTTCTTTTTTCTGAGTTCCGATGATAAAATTGCCAATAAGCAAGCCCACCAAGCACTCGTGATTTATGGCATTGACGAAACCGACCATAAAAATTCGGTCTTTCAGAATATTGGGCCGCTTACCCTCGAAAAAGGCAAGTACTATTACTACGAATTTCGGCACAAAGAAAGTAGCTGGCGTGACCATTTTAATTTGTACTGGAAAACCCCTTTTCACGAAATCAGAACTTGGAAACGCTTGCCCAATTTTTATCTTTTTGATTATAATTGTGAACTTTCGTGCATCGCCCTCAACACCCCCTGCGATGATGATAATGCGTTCACGAATAATGATAAAATCAATGCCCAATGTAACTGCGTAGGCACGCCATGCTCGGGGCCAGACTGCGATGATTCGGCGGCTCGCTACAAAACTTATGATGCTTGTAGCCCTACCCAAAACCTCACTACGCTCCGAGAAGCCTCGTGGGTGTCGTGCAGCAGTTCGCTTAATCCGAACCCAAATACCGCCCGTAGTGGCAATACGCACTGGTTGATGTACGATTTCACGGATAGATACAAATTTACAACTTCGAGAGTTTGGAACTATAACGTGACCAATGAAACCGATAAAGGCTTCAAAAATGTTTATGTAGATTATTCGCTCGATGGCACAACTTGGCAACAACTTGGCAATACTTACCAATGGCCACAAGCCCAAGGATTGCCCGATTATTCGGGTTTTAGCGGGCCAAATTTTAATGATGTAAAGGCTCGGTACATCTTAATTTCAGCGATTGACAACTGGGGGGCGGGCTGCTCAGGACTAAGTAAAGTTGCCTTTGATGCCACGCTTTGCAACCAAAACAATACGCCCTGCGATGACAAAGACCCTTTGACTTTGCAAGATAAATTTGACAGTAATTGTAATTGTAGGGGCGTAAATATCGCTTGTGCGAATGATACTTTAAAACTCAATACCGTATCTTTGGCCGACGGTGCATTTCAAGCAAAAAAACGAATTGAAGCCCAAAGTCTTGTACCAACTACGAAGGATATAACCTTCACGGCAGGAAATAGTATTGTTTTATTGCCAGGTTTTGAGGTAAAAGGCAATGCAAAATTTAGTGCCAGTATTGCAAATTGTATTCAAGCGGCATTCGTAGCAAATAAGCAAGCCAACGAAGCACCGACTGACAGTAGCGAGTTTTCGGCCAAAGATTCAGAACTTGCCGCCACGAAAGAAATTATTTTTAGGCTCAACAAACCAGGCTTTGTAAAACTTGCTTTAAAAGATGCTAACGACCAATTAATCGTCATGATTATTGACCGTTACTATGAAACATTGGGTACGCAAATCAAACTTTTGCCCACCAATAAACTTAAAAAAGGCACTTATCGGGTAGAACTTGAACTTGATGGTAAGAAATTAAAGCAAGAGTTTGTGATGGAAAAATAACTCCGTAGTCTTTTTTAAACCACGGAGTTAGAAGAGTTTTGACACGGAGTTTCACAGAGTTTTCCGATATTCAGTATTATTCGATGTTTAAGTTTGTGAAACTCCGTGGTAAAAATATTCTCATTTTAGCACTTTCACCAACTCACAAATGGCATTTGCCCATCAAAAGAATTATCTTCAACGGTTTTCAAGATAAAATCGGCTAAATCTTTTCTTGAAATCTTGGTACTGGCATTTACGCCCACCCAACCCACTTGATAATTACCTTTGGCAGGGTCGTTTGTGAGTTGAGGCCCACGGACGATTACCCAATTCAGCCCGCTTTCGGCGAGTACTTTGTGGTGAGCTACGGCATCATTGAGTATCTTCGGAACGACAATTTTCATAATCGTTCTGATGAGTTTATCCACAAATTTGGGCTGGTCTTTTTCGGGAAATGGCAAGCCACCGCCCGATAAAGAAATGATTCGAGCAATTCCCTGTTTTTTCATAGCCGCAACGATATTACGAGTGCCGTTGGTTTGTACCCACTCGGGCGAATTTTTCACATGACCAAACAAACTCACCACAATATCACAACCTTGTACCGCCTTTTCTACATCAGCCGAGTTTAGCACATCGCCTTTCAAAACCTTTAAGTTTTTATCCAAAGCACTCACCTTTTCGGGCGTTCGCACCATTGCATTTACTTGATACCCATTGGCAAGGGCTAATTTCAAAAATTCAGCCCCAGTTTGCCCCGATGCTCCAAACAACGCTATTTTCTTTTTCATTATATTTTATTTGATTTTTGGCAAAATTAAATAAATTTGTAGTACCATTTAAAAAAGCATATACCCACTTTTTGGTAAGTATGAAAATATCCCTGACTAATCGCTGCCCGATACGCACAACTCTCGAACTCGTAGGTGGAAAATGGCGTTTGCTAATTTTGTTTCAGTTGGCCAATAGCTCCCAGCGGCTTTCGCAACTCAAAGCGAATATTCCTGATATTAGTGAGAAAATGTTAATTCAAGAACTAAAAACACTCGTCGATAGCCACTTAGTGACCCGAACCAACTTTGGCGAAGTGCCGCCACGGGTGGAATATGCCATTACAGAAACGGGTCGAGAAACAATGCCATTGATAACAGCCATGCGAAACTTTGCGTTGGTTTATGAAAATCGTGAGTTAAATCCGTAAAAAATCTCAAAAAAATAATCTAAATGACACCCATTTTTTTTGAAAAACAAACAGATTTTAGGGAATGGTTAGCCGAAAATCACCGAAGCGAAACTGAATTATTCGTTGGTTTCTACAAAGTCGGCTCGGGAAAACCCAGCATGACTTGGCCGCAATCAGTCGATGAAGCCCTGTGCTTTGGTTGGATAGACGGTGTCCGAAAAACGATTGATGAACATAGCTATCAAATCAGATTTACGCCACGAAAGCCCAGCAGCATTTGGAGTGCCGTAAACATCGAGAAAATGGAAATTTTGACAAATCAGGGGCTAATGCAAGCGGCGGGACTGGCGATATATGAAAAACGTACTGAAATTAAGTCAAAAATATATAGCTACGAAAAGATTGATGTAAATTTTTCTCCCGACTTTGAAGCGAATTTCAAAGCAAACGAATCAGCTTGGAAATATTTTCAATCTCTGGCAGAATCGTACCGAAAGCCTTCAATTAATTGGGTGATGTCGGCCAAGCAAGAAACTACCCAACTAAAACGGCTAAATGAATTAATTGCCGACAGCGAACTGATGACCAACAAATGGAAAGATAACAAATACAGTAAAAAATAAAAAAAATCTCCTATCCTCTGTGGTATCTCCTCCCCTACCTCTGTGGTAAAAAAAATGTTTACAACTTCGAATTCATACCTAAAACCATGCTCGAAGTTTCGGCATCATCAGCCATACTGAAATAAAATCCTTCGGGTTCGATGATATTGATATTGATTACGGGGTCGGCATCAAAGGGTAGAAAATTATTTATCAAATACTCCAAAACCTCTCTCTTACCACCGCTGGGGGTATTTTTTACGGTACTTTTGGCGTATGAATTTACTTCACTAACTAAAATCGGCCCGATATTTATCAAAATTGCGGGGGTAGTTTCTTGATAACTGGCAGCGTTCAGCACAAAATTTTCGCCCAAAGCCCCATCACCCAAAGCAATACCCATATCCTCCTCTTGCCCCGATTCTTCATTCATAGGCGTAGGAATTTCGTGACTGAGTGGAAACGTATTTTTGATCGCCACTTGGTTTTGCAGGATACTCTCGAAGCACAATTCAGTGAGGGCAAAATTGCCAACGATTTGGTGGGCAATCGGCAACAGATAAATCATATTACAGATTTGTCGGTAATCCAAAAAGTCAGGAATCTCCCAAAAATCTTGAAAAACTCGGTGTTGCTTGATGTTTCGGGGGTTAATAAAATACTTAACTTCCTCTAATTCAAGAGCAATTCTTGCCCGATAAAACTCTTGCTCAATGGGCAGAAAAAATTTGCGAGTTGCTTTCTCACGGGCTTTTTGTTCACGGATTTCCTGCAAGATTTCCTCCGTGCTTTTCTCGCTTCGTTTGTGCTGAATCGGCTGGTGAAAAAGCCCTTCGGGCAGTGCATCGTAAAGACTTTCTCGGTTGATTTTGAGTTGCAAATGATGGTTTTCGTACTCCGATTCTTCGGCCACATCAATATCTTTGTGGTAGTTTCGGTGAAACAAACCAATCGGCACAACCATTGATTTTTCGTACAAATCATCGTCCAAATCGGCCAAAATAATTTCTACCTTTGCATCAATGGGCAGCGTACGAATAGTATTGATTAGTTTTTCTAATTTGGTTTTTATCTCTTTTTCTGATTTTTTCATTGAATTTTATTCAAAAGCTATCAAAATATTATAGGGTAGATTCATGGCCGAGCGGCTTTCGAGCAAAATCTTCAATTCTTCACTGGTTGCCCCCCAATCTTTGTCCATACTCTTGCGGGACGGCACCAAAATAATCTGCACGCAGCGAATAAATCCTTCATTGGGCGACTGGCTCGTGATAAAACCTTTTTCGATTTTTAGGTCTTTTAATTCATCGTCCAAATACGCCCAACACGTTGCCTTGATGTCTTCGTGGGTCACGATGCGGTTACGGGTAAGCAAATTTCGTTTGAGGGCATTTATCTTTTCGGTTTCTTTCAATTTCGCTCGTCCGCCGAGAGTAGTTGTGAGCAAATGCACACGGTCGGAGTCAATAAAAACATCGGAATAGGAAGTCATTTTTGAGCCTGCGGCAAAATTTGTTGCCTCTTCACCATCGCACGACCAAAACTCAACGTACAAATTATTATCGGCTTTTCGAGGGCGAATCGCCACGTAAGGAGTCGAATCAACAACTTGATTATTTTCGTCTTGGGTGAGTTTTAGCTGCTGGTCGAGTTGGGCAATATTTTGGTTTAATTCTCGAATAATTGAACTCAAAAAATCCGAACCCAAAGCCGCAAACGAACGACTTTCGTCTTGCAATAATTCCAAAACATAGTAAAGTAACTCCTTTGCATCTCGATTATCGAACCGACCAACGCCTTGTTTTCGGAGCGTAAAACTATCGTATTCTAAGTTTTCGAGATTCGTAAACGGCGATGATTTATACATCGTGTTTTCATCGTCAGTAATGGTTTTTACTGCCAAAAACGACTCCTGCGACTCCAACGGAACGATATTTAGGTTTTCTTGAAGGGTGTAAGTAAGTTTATTTAGCTTCCGATTGATGATTGGAAAACTATTAATGGAGCAATAAATATTTTGAAAAGCGGCGGTATCAAAGCTAATCGGAAAACACACTTCGACCCAAACCAACTCGCCTTTCATTTTGTGCAGGAGGTTGTCGTTGCCAAAATAAGTATCAAAAACTTCGGGATAGATTTTCTTATTTACGGGCCAGATTTTTTCTTTATTTTCGGCAATTTTCAACTCCGTTGAGCGTCGTTTGCGGAAATCAAACTCGATGGATTTCATCGAAACGAAGCATTTATCATAAAACTCTTTGGCATTTTTTTCAATTCGTTTCAGGGCATCAAACTCATCATCAAGTACCATCGTTTCCGAAAATTCAGGAAATAGCCCCATACTCGTCGGACATTCTACGCCATCAATAAACCATTTCGTTTGGGCAAGCACTTTGTAATATTCAGCCTTTCTGGGTTCGTTTTGCCAGTCAAAATAAAACGACATTCCCTCCAAACTCTTCACCGAATCGTTTAGTTCGAGGCCAATAAATAGCTTTTGGTAGTCTTCTACTTCTCGGTTTTTGGTGTTTTTTGAGGTCTGAATAACGTGCTGTTGCAGGCCTTCTTCAACCTTAATAATTGCGTTTTTACTGGCCAAATACTTGATTTCTCCATCAAAAATCTTGAAAGGCATGATGGGCGAAAAGAAAAATTCTTTGTTAGAATTATAGCCCATACCGAAACCAATTGGCGGTTGGTATTTGAATTGTTCGTGGGGCATCACGACCGTAAAAGGATCAATGGCTCGGGTCTGAACGATGCCGTGGGCGGGGCGAATGATGTCAATCACTTCGGGGTTCATCAAGCTCGCCAATCGGTCGATTACTCGGTCGCTGGTACTGTGAATTTCGTTGGCAATTTTCTCCAATTCGACCGAACAAGCCTCAAAAAGTAGCCCAACGAGGGGGTCAAAAGCATCAATCTCGGATACTTGGTACTGCCAAATTTTGGCAGCTTTTTCGATCATTCGTCGCTTGATTTCGCCTTTTTCAAAGGTACGTTCGTGAAATTTCTGCATAATTTATTCAACGGCTAACGGTGCAATATAAATGTATTCTTCAAAGGTAAAAGGTTTATTGGTGCGTTCGAGGCTACCACTAATTTTTATCCAAAGTCGTTTTCTAACTTTCCGATTGAGGGTTTTTAGCACCCGATAATCTTGAATATGGTCGTCGATTTCGATATTCACGAACGTTTCAGTGAGCCGTGGCTCTGATTTCAAAATCGCAATTTCGATTGATTCCTTCACAGTATCGAGCCATTCGTTATCGGTCATCATTTCAAAATCTCGCTCCCAAATTCCGCAACCAAAATCATGGTCGTAACGAGATTCTCGGTAGTGGGTTGTGAGCATCATGTGCAGGTGCTGGGCAATCGAAAGCTCCAAGGCACATTTAGGGTGCGGCTTTTTTTCTAAAATCACATCAAACCGCAACGGCAAGGTATAATAATCTTGTTTCATGGCTCAGAATCTAAACGTAAAACCTAATTGCAAACAAAGGCGTGACACCAAAAAGGGCGTTTTACCCGACTGCGTAGCCGAGTTTGGATTGGCAGTTGTGTTGGCATTATCGGTATAAATTATCTCTTTTTGTGCCGTTGTCAGTACCGATAATTTATCTTCACCGTTGATTTGGTAGGTTGTCAATGAAGCACTTTTGGGTTGAATTGTCAGGTTATTGGCTTGAATTTCGGCAAAAAGTTTGAATCCTGGACTCAAACTTTTACGTACGCCCAAAGCCGCAATGTACCCAAAAGCGGGGCTGGCTTTGTAGGTATAAACGCTTTGAATAAACTTGGTTCCGTCTTGCGAATCAGTAGTATTTGTCATGCCAAATGGCACACCAACCGTCGCACCAACCCGACAATAGGGATAAAAATCAACATTTTGAATGGCTTTGAAAGTGACATTTGGGGTAAAAGCCAAGATTTGACCATTGAAAACGGTAGCCAATTTAGCCGTACTAACAGTAGCACTCGACTCAATTTTTGGGCTTAAAAAGTAGTCAATATCTATGCCAAAATTGATAAAATCGTTGATGATAAAGCCCCCGCCAATGCCAACTTTTAGGCCTTGCCCCCACCCTTTTTGGGAGGTTTTGAAAACCGAATTTGGGCTTAAATTTGCGATTCCTTTGAACGAATTTGGAGCCGCCAAGCCGTAATCTAAGTAGCCTTTTACGTAAAATCTTGATTCTTCTTCGGAGTTTATTTTCTTGGTAATATCCTTAATATCAGGCTTTTGTGCGTAAGTTTCCGAAAAACAGACACACAAAAAGAGGAGTAAAAAATAGTATTTCATCGTTGGAATAGT
>JANNEN010000320.1:0-27573 GCA_031378715.1 Emticicia sp. | reverse complement strand
GTATTCAAAAACTTTACGAGAGTTTTCGTCATCTAAGCCATAGCAAGCATTCGGCAAACCAATGCAAATACGGGTCAGCAAGCCCTCAACTAATTGATTGATGGCACTTAAATCGGTTTTTCGTACGTTTCCGTATCGACTAACTTCTACCAATGGAGAAAGAGCCGTCATCAACTCCAAAATATCGGCCGAAATCGTAGCTACTTCGTTGATTTTAACCAAAAGATGCTCAATTGCTCCGAATAATTCGGCAGGAATCGCCACCTGAATCATCTCGGCTAAGTCTTTGATGGCACTTGATTTTTGACTTTTATCGACCAAAAATTTCGTGCAGGCATCATCAATACTATTGCCCCAAATACCTTTTTCTATCAGCGAAATAAACATTTCGGGTTCCCATTTGAGCGTCCAGGCTTCCTTGAAAGTGCCTTTGCTGCGGGCGTACATTCGTTGCCCCCAAGGAATCTCCAATATTTCGAGGCGATAAATGAATTTGCTGCGGTTGAGGTCTAATTCTTTGCGGAGGTCTAATTCATACTCTTTTTTCTCGGCCGTAATTGGCAAGCGGTATTTCTAGGCCAAAGTTTCAAAATCATCTTGTAGTGGTAATTTTGGTAATTCAGCAGGAACTTTCCCGATTCTGTTGGCAATAATCAACTCTTTTTTGACTAATTCGAGCAGAATACCATCGCCCATACACATAACGGTTTGGGTGGCTTCGTTGAGTTCGTGCAGGCCAACTTTTGATAATGAGCGTAAACTTGCCAGCGATTCGGCCAATCGCAAGGACTCAATAATATGAGCCGTGGAGGTATCCATTTTGTTTTTGCGAAACAGCCGAGCCACTTTCGTTAGCCAACGAGAGCCGTTGTCTTTTTCGCCGTGTTTCCAAAGATGCTCATACCACCCTGGCGAAGTAATGCCCGCACCGTAGCCACTAAACATCGAAAGGCGGTCGTTTGTCCACGGTATCCAGGTTGTGGCAACTTTGATTTTTGTCTTGGGCAAAGCCTTCAGAATCTTGGTATCGTCTTTGGCGGTTTTATCTAAATCAAGTAAGGTAGGGGCGTGCCAAGCTCCGCAAACGACCACGATATTGCTATACATTTCGTTTTGGGCTTTACGAATAAGTTCACGCATATATGCCTCACGAGCAATATTTTCTTCTTCTAACGATGATTTTATTTGAGCGTTTCTAAGCTCAGTCATCATCAGCATTACTGCCTCAAAATGCTCTTTGGCGTTGGTTTTGGTATATTTTTGTTCAAAATTATGCTCCCACCAAAGTTCAGAATCACTATATCCTGCCAAATCTGAAAAATGAGAAATTGGGTCTTTTCTTTCAATTATCAATGAACAACTATCAGTTATCGTTTCACTTTCTTCAACCGTCGATACAGGCTTGTTCTGTTCATTGATAATTGATAATTGGTAATTGATGGCCAATGGCAAATCCATCATTCTGACGGGAATTTGCTTTCTATTGGCGTATAAAATAGCTTGCCACTCGGGCGAAAACTCGGCAAAAGGATAAAAAGTGGCTTGTTTTGGGTCGTCAATATTATAGCCCAAAACAGCCGCTGGCGTTTTTAGCTCTTTATTGCCAATCCAGTGCGTGATTTGGTCGAGTTCGGTTGCACCCTCAACCAAAACCATATCGGGCTGAATTTGCTCCAACATTTCAAGTACGTTTTTGGCCGAACCTACGCCGTGGTGTCGTATGCCGAGAATTGTGATGGGCATAATTTTAGTGTTTTAAATTCGCTCCGCAATGCTGATCGAATCTCTGATTTACATTTTTCCACGCTGGCAGGGTTCAAAACCCCTGCCAGCGTTAGACTGTTGTTTTTTATACAGTTATTTTACATCACAATATCCTTACACGCCCGATAAACATCTTTCCAATCTTCACGGGGTTTTATAACGGTTTCGAGGTATTCGTTCCACACAACTTTGTCTTGTACGGGATCTTTTACGACCGCACCCACGAGTCCTGCTGCTAAATCTTGCGAATTTAAACGCCCATCGCCAAAATGGGCCGCCAGAGCCAAACCACTATTGACGACCGAAATCGCCTCGGCTGTACTCATGGTGCTGGTTGGGGTTTTGATTTTTATTTTACCGTCCGCCGTCACGCCCGCCCGTAACTCTCTAAAAATTGTCACGATTCGCTGAATTTCTCGCAATGCGGGTGCTTCCGCAGGTAAATCAAGGGCTTTTTGCAGACTCGAAACTCGCTGTTGCACAATCGAAATTTCTTCTTCCATCGACTCTGGAACGGGCAGAATCACGGTATTAAAACGCCGTTTCAATGCTCCCGAAAGTTCGTTTACGCCTTTATCTCGGTTATTGGCGGTTGCGATTACGTTGAAACCCGATACTGCCTGCACCTCCATATTTAGTTCGGGAATGGGCAGAAGTTTCTCGGAAAGAATCGTGATGAGCGTATCCTGAACATCAGCCGTGATACGAGTCAATTCTTCGATTCGTGCAATTTTTCCGTTTTTCATGGCGTGCATCATTGGCGTAACTACGAGGGCATTTTCAGACGGCCCTTCGGCTAATAATCGGGCGTAGTTCCAGCCGTATCTTACCGACTCTTCACTGGTGCCTGCCGTGCCTTGAATCAATAGCGTGGAATTACCACTAATGGCAGCCGCCAAATGCTCCGCCACCCACGATTTGGCCGTGCCTGGCAAACCATAAAGTAACAATGCACGGTCGGTGGTGAGGGTCGCCACGGCAATCTCCATCAAACGGCGACTACCGATATATTTGGGCGAAATATCAAAGCCATTTTTGAGTTTTCCGCCCATCAAATACGTCACTACGGCTTGGGGGGAAAGATTCCAATTTGTGGGGCGTTTGCCCGCATCTTGTTTGCTGAGTTCTTCGAGTTCGTGAGCAAATTGTTGCTCGGCGTGTTGGCGTAGTACGTTCATAATATCAATGAGAGAATGTTTTTTAATTAACAAATTTTTACACTTAAAGTGTTTGTTATAAGTAACTTAAATAATTTTCGTAGGAATTGAGGTCTAAATGCCTTAGTGAATCTTAGTGCTTTAGTGGTTAAAAATCAATCAAATGTAATCATACTAATCTCCTCTTTAATGTCTAATTGCCTCAAAACACTTTCCGAAAAAGTTGATTGCCAATAATTTCGTTGCCAGTCTTGGGTCAAGTTTTTACCATAATCTGCGATGTTATCTTTGGTTTTTAGGGATAAATTTCGCCCCAGCCGATGAACAAAATCTTTTTCCGAAAGTGCATAATAATTATTGCGTCCCATTTCTTCTACTAATGCTTTCATGGCCAAATGCGAGAAGCTATCCGACCAACTTTCGGTGCTGGTTTTCATCAATTCTTTAAGTGACGGAAAGTCTAAATTTACGTACTGTGTAATGAGTTTTTCTTTCGTCTGGACGGGTAATTTCTGAACTAAATTCACCCAATTAATATCATTCGTATCGGTAGGAAGTGCCGCAAAAAAAGCCTCAATTAGTGCGTTATCAGCTACTTGCATGGCGTGGCTAAATTGATACAAAAAAGGGATTTTACTCTTTTGATTACTTCCCTCAGAATCTTTGAAAAATGCAATTATTTTTTTAAAGTCATTTTCAAAGAAATTGAGCCAATATTGTGGGTGAATGTACCGAGCTAACTCCCCAAACCAATATTGAGCGTCCGAAATACCCTTGGTCGAACTGAGTTTATCGAAACCAAAAAGCTGGTGCATGGTGTTACCGTTCCAAAACTCATCTTCCGTTTTCGGAAGGTTAATTTTTGTTGAACTTCCCAAGCCCAAAAATCCTTTTTTTTGTTCGATATAACTACTGATTTTCTGAAAAATTTCTTGCCCAAACTTACTCTCATAAATCATCAAGCGAAGCATATTTATACTCCGCAGCGTTTCAACCGTAATGGGCTTTTGGTTCGATTTGCTGGTGCTGAGTTCTTCATATTTTTCAGTCAAAAAATCCTCGTCGGCAATGCCAATATTGGTTATTAATTGATTAATGAAATCTTTGCGGTCGTTGGCTGATTCTTGCTCCCATGATTGTTTGAGTAAGTCGAGGGCTTCGGCGGGAGAGGCTGTTCTTAGATTTGCAAAAAGCGTTTTTCGTTCGGTGGGTTTTCCCTCTTCCCAGATTATTTTTTGGTCAGTAGCTTTATCTTGTATTTGCCATGATTCGTTAAATTGCGTCAGCCATTTTCCCCGAACGCCCAAAACTTGATGCACCTTCGGCAAAGCCTTTGTATTGGTTTTGTTCAAAACTTCTACTAACATATTTTCGGGTAATACCCAGTTTTTTTCGATACATTTATCCAAGAAATAATCGAATAAGTACGCATTAAAACTTTCGGATTGAATGATGTTTTTCAATACAAAAACCGCTTTATTGCTGCAAAAAACCTTGTTTTCGGTTTCGGCAGGAGCTATTTTGGGCAGGATAATATTATCTGGACTCTGCCCCGATTTTTCGTAAATCATCACCATTGCGGCTGCTTTCAGAAGATAGCCTTCACGGTCGTTGATATTGGTTTTGTCTAATATTTCCCTGACCGCCTGCGGAAGTAGTTCGGCCTGTAAAGGCATTTTTTCTGTACCGAGCAAAGTACTTTTTTTGAGATTATTCCAGTAATTCATACTAATTGATAGCTATAATTTTGAACAATGCCCAACGGAAAAATATACATATCTTGACGCAATACAAATAAACTGAGCGGCTCCCCACCCGAAATGGCGAGCAGTTGCAGAATTTTATTTGGGTCAAAATCGGGCGAAAACGGCATAATATTGCCGAGCGAATCCTGCAAAAACCATTGGTTTTGGTTCGGCACAAAATTAAGATTTTCGACTAACATTGGCACATCATCAGCCCACGGATTTTGGGCTAAAATATCGACGTAATAATCCTGGGCAACTTCCCAGTTTTCAATGCCTTCGATGGCTTGCGGAATATAGGATTTGTTTTCGAGGTGTTGCTTCACGATTGCTCTGAAAGGGGCATTTGACGGAAAAAACACCAACTTTGCCCTCGAAGCCGTGGCGGGTACGAGGGTAGTTTCGATGCCTGCCGTTCGGTAGGCAAAGTTCAGAATGAGTGCATAACGCCCTGATGCACAGCCATATAGCCAATTTCGCTGAACGGTAATGTCGTCCTCTTGGGTGGTCTGTCGGCCAATCACGAGCCAGTCATCATCGACGACATCGGCTGTTGGGTTTTCTAATAATTCTTTTTGCTGCACATTCCAGCCGATTCTACTCTTGATTTCATCTTGGAGTAAGGACGGAAGCTGTTCTAAATTCTTGAAAGCCTCAATCTGCAAATGTATTTTAGCCGCAATTTCGAGGGCTTCATTTTGCCACGCATCGCCTTGAAAAAAATTGATTTTCGTGAAGCCTTTGATGAGCGTAGCAAAGCCCGTTGCCTGAGAATCAATCATGCGGGCGGCCATTTTTTCAAAGTATTGGGGGCTTTTTTCGGGGAGCGATAAAATACCCGTTCTGACCATATCACGTAGCCATAAATCAAGCTCCGCAATGCCCGCTTGCACTTTCAGCAGACGCTCGTTTTGGCGTTTTTCTTTGTCTTTTGCTTGCTTTTCGGCCTTATTTGGGTCGTTTTCTTCGGTTTCTTCTTTTTTTGCTTTGGTTTCAACTTTCTCGGTTCGTTTGTTTATCCACTCGCTTACCCACGCTGGTTCGGTAGCTAATTCTGGAATTTCTCCATTTTTTTTCGCCACCAAAAACAACAAACCTAAACCATGTTTACACGGAAATTTTCGACTCGGACATGAGCATTTGAAGGCAATATTTTGGCGGTCAATCTGCGTACGATAGGGGTCTTTACCGCTGCCTTGTACTTCGCCCCAAAGTACTCGTTCGTTAGTTTGGTAGTTGAGCCATTTGCGGTCATTGGCAAGGTCTTTTCCCGCTTTCAGCGATGAGGCATCGGGGGCAAGCTGGGCGGTTTGTTCTTCGCTCAAAAAACTCATTGTGTATTTTTCGGGTCAATTTTGTGTAAAGATTCGTAACGCAATTAAATAATATTTTTGGTGATATTTTTACAATTTTTAAAAAATATTCTGACATTAAATCTTAAATTTCATTGATTAAAATAATCTTTGGTATTTTTACCATATATTTTCATTTAACCAATAATAAAGTATGCTTTTCAATTCAAGACAAGTTTTTAATTGCCTCATTTTATTGACATTAAGTATTTCAGCTTTTGCTCAAAACTCAGCAAAGCCGTACGTTGTCATGGTGTCGTTTGATGGTTTTCGGCACGATTACGTAGAAAAGTACAATACGCCCCACATCAAAGAGTTTATCAAACAAGGAGCGGCCGCTGAGTTGATGCGTCCAGTTTTTCCGAGTAAAACCTTTCCCAATCATTATACGCTCGTCACGGGGCTTTATCCTGGGCATCATGGTTTGGTCGATAATACCTTTTATGACAAAGGTCGGGATACTTTTTATTCGATTCGGCAAAAAGATAAAGTTGCCGATCCCTATTATTATGGTGGTTTGCCGCTTTGGCAGTTGGTGCAGCAAAACGGCATGAAATCGGCTTCCTATTTTTGGGTAGGTTCCGAAGCTCCCGTTGGCGGGCAGTATCCGACTTATTATCACCGATTTGATGATACCGTGCCGCACGTAAATCGTGTAAATGCAGTTTTTGATTGGTTGAAATTACCCGAAGCCGAGCGTCCGCATCTGATGACGATTTATTTTTCGATGGTCGATACCCAAGGACACGAATACGGCCCCAACGGCGAGCCAACCAAAAAAGCGGTCATGGAGGCTGATAGTTTGGTCGGAATGTTGGTTGAAGGTTTATCGAAAATAGATTTGCCCGTAAACGTAATTTTAGTGGCCGACCACGGAATGTACGAAATGCAAAACAAGCCCGAATATTTTATTTATCAAGAAGATATACTCGATGGCTTGCCAAAAGATGATTTTATTTTCGTAAATAATAGTACGCACGCCAACGTTTTTGTAAAAAATAAAGCCAAAGAGGATTCGATTTATACTATTTTAAAAACCCGTGAAACGCATTTCAAGGTTTATAAAAAAGCTGAAATTCCCGAAAAATTACACTTCAACGAACACCCACGCATCGGGGATATATTTTTTGTGGTTGAGCCAGGGTATAGTATTTACTCAAAGGTATCATTGGTAAAGAAGCCCGAAACCCGCAGAGTTTGGGGTGTGCATGGCTTTGACCCTTCGATTACGCCCGAAATGGGAGCTATTTTCTATGCCAGGGGGCCAAACATCAAGGCGGGCGTAAAAATCCCTGCTTTTGACAATATTCATGTGTATCCGTTTGTGGCGGCAATTTTGGGCATTACTCCGCCCAAAGTTGATGGTGATATTAAGGTTTTAGAGGGTATTTTGAAGAAATAAAATACTTTTTTCTGAAGTTTTGCATAGAGTTTGGGGTTTGCTGAAATTCTAAGCCTTTTCTAATATGACATTAACATCCTTCTAATTACAGCCAAATACCTTTGTTGCATCAAAAAGGAGTCCTTCAGGAAGTTCAGTTTTTAGTTAAGTCTTAAAAGCAGTTGATTTTCGACTGCTTTTTTTATTCAATCGAAGAGCATAACCAATACAGTTTAATTTTTTGCCAGTAATTTTGTAAAAAAAAGACCGTGAAAAGACACTTTTGTACCTTACTTTTAGTTTCGCTTTTTAGTGGTAAAATACTTGCCCAACAAAATTTATTCAACATTCCATCGGGCGATATTACCCCAAAAGGAAAAGTTTTTTATCAACACCAAATCAATGTGTACAGCAATAAATTTGAGTCGAAAGGGCATTTTGTTTATGGTTTGGGCAATAAATGGGACGCTGGCGTAAATTTGGTCGGCACGGGAGCGTACTTTACGCCATCTTGGAAACCAATTTATAACAGTGATTTTAGTGAACGAAAATCGCTTTCGCCGACCATAATGGCTACCTTACAAAAGCAAATCGTGCTGGATAGATATTGGTCGCTCAACGTTGGTACACAAATTGGCGTTAATTTGAGTAATCAAACCAACCGAGTGCAGCCCGCCTACATGAATTATGGCTTGGTTAGCTACCAATTTAAGCCTGGGCGAAAACTCTTGATTGGGCCATATTATACCAATAATCAGTACGTTGGGGCGGGAAATCGCTTCGGTATTCAGGCGGGTTACGAATGGAAACTGACAAAAAAATGGTACTTAATGGGCGATTTCATATCGGGGCGTAACGAATCGTCGGTACTCGTAACGGGGTTGATGTACAACGTAAACAGGCGGGTGCAACTTTGCCTCGGTTATATGGTACCTAATCCGAATAGCATCAAAAAACAAGGCGTTGTCTTTGAATTTAATTGGTACGGTTGGAATTTTTAAACATAAATTTTCAATGAAATGATACAAAATAAGCGAATACTCATCGTAGAAGACGAAGTAAAGGTAGCTACTTTCATAAAAAAAGGGCTACAAACCCAAAGTTTTGATGCCGAAATAGCCGTTGATGGTAGTGAAGCCAAGAAAATGTTTGCTGAAAATACGTTTGATTTTGTGATTTTGGATATTGGGTTGCCCGACATGAGTGGCCTTGATGTATGCGAACACATTCGAGCGAAAAATGCTAAGATTCCGATTTTGATGCTAACTGCCTTGGGAAGTGTGGCCGATAAACTATCTGGTTTTGAAGTTGGTACCGATGATTATATGGTAAAGCCATTTGACTTTATGGAGCTTTTGGTTCGAGTAAAATCGCTACTGAAACGAGTTTGCGAAACCGAGCAACCCTCCGAATGTCTGCAAGTTGCAGATCTCGAACTTGATCTAAAAGAAAAAGTAGCTCGCCGAGAGGGCAAAGCCATTGAGCTAACTGCCAAAGAATTTAGCCTCCTCGAATACCTCATGATTAACCGTGGGCGGGTGGTATCGAAAGTTGATATTGCCGAAAAAGTTTGGGATATAAATTTCGATACTGGCACCAACTTTATTGAGGTTTATGTCAATTATTTACGTAACAAAATCGACAAAGGTTTTGCCACAAAACTTATTCATACCATCGTAGGAATGGGTTATATGCTCAAACACAAATGACGATACGTAGCCGAATGACGCTGCTCTTTTTGGGCATTGTATCATCCTTATTGGTGGTTTTTTGTGCCGCAATTTACTTCGAAGGCGAGCTTTACCGCCAGCGAGAGTACCAAACACGTCTGCGGCAAGAAGCCCTCACGGCCGCTACTATTATTTTCAATAAGAACGAAATCAGTCCCGATTTACTCAAACTTTTAGACAAAAACAATGTAACGGTATTGAACCAAGAAGAAATTATTATTTACGATAAAACCAATAACGTCATTTACGAAAGCGGAATAGACCGCCCCGATATTGACCCTAAGTTACTGACCAAAATTCGCCAAGAAAAAGAATACTTTTGGGAAGAAAATGACCTCGAAATGTACGGTACGGTTGTCAAAAATGATGAAGAAGATTACGTAGTTTTGGCATCGGCCGTGGATAAATACGGGGTGAGTAAACAACAAAATTTGGCCTTAATGTTGCTCATCGGTGGCTTGCTGATGGTCGGAATTAGCTCCATTACGGGTTGGCTTTTTGCCCGAAGAATATTGTTGCCGATTCAGAAAATGATTGCCAAGATTGATAAAATCAGGGCCTCCCAACTCGGTTTGAGGCTTGATGAAGGCAATAAAGCCGACGAACTCGCCCAACTTTCGATGCGTTTCAATCAGATGATTGACCGTATTGAGCAGGCGTTCCAAGCCCAGCGTTCGTTCGTTTCGCACGCTTCCCACGAGCTTCGCACGCCACTCACGGCTATCACGGGGCAAATCCAAGTGTCGCTCTTGGCCAATGATAATATGGCCGATTTGAAACTTATGATTCAGTCAGTGCTTGACGATGTACAGCAACTTAACAAGCTGACCAACAACCTTTTAGACCTCACCAGTATTGATGCCGATGATACCAAATTTAAGTATAATCTCGTTAATGTTTTGGAAGTAATTTGGCAGATTCGTGCTGAACTCATCAAGAAAAATCCGCAGTATAAAATCCTCATCAGCCTTGATGATAACCCCGAACTGATGCCCGAAGTACGGGGCAACGAAGGGCTGATTTACACGGCTTTGATTAACTTGATTGAAAACGGAGCGAAATTTTCGCCCGAACACACCGTTGATGTCAGAATTAGCCTCACAACCAACGAATTAAATCTTGTCTTCCACAACGGAGGCACGCCGATTCCTACCGAGGAACTCACCCAAATTTTTGAACCATTCAAGCGTGGGTCAAATTCACGCAATACCAAGGGCCACGGCGTGGGGCTTTCGCTCACCCGCCGAATCGTGCAACTTCACAAAGGCCAAATCAGCGTGATTTCTACGCTCAACGAAGGTACAGTTTTCAGCCTTTCGCTCCCGAAGTAAACTCTAATATGTTTCTAATTTTATCTTAATTTCAGTCTAATAACGTAGTGTTAGCTTTGTAGTGTCATCAGAAAGAAGACACATTTCAAACAAATCTAAACACTTATTATAATGAAAACCAAGATAGCAGTGCTTGCGGTTGTGTCCGCACTAACGTTGAATAGTTGCACCATCGTTCGCCAAGGCGAAGTAGGCGTAAAACGCTCATTCGGCAAAATAAAAGCCGACCCATTGATGGAAGGAGCAAGGGGCTTCAACCCATTCACTACAACGATTATTAAACTTCCAACCCGCACCATGAATATGGAAGTTCGCCTACCATTGCCTTCAAAAGAAGGACTTACGGTGCAGTCAGATGTATCAATTCTGTACCGTTTGGAAGGTAGCTACGCCCCAAAAATAGTCGAAAAACTGGGCCGTAACTACGAGCAAGTAGTGATTTTGCCCGTATTTCGCTCGGCAGTTGCTGATATTTCGTCACAATATTTTGCTAAGGATATGCACACTGGGCAGCGTTCGGGCATCGAAAAAGCAATCAAAGAATTGATGATGGCTCAACTCAAAGACCGTGGATTCGTGGTAGAGGCAGTTCTGTTGAAAAGTATCGTATTGCCTGCGGGTTTGACCAAGGCTATCGAAGACAAACTCGAAGCCGAACAAGATGCCCAGCGAATGCAGTTTATACTTGACAAAGAACGCCAAGAAGCCAAACGCCGCACTATTGAAGCCGAAGGCGTGCGTGATGCCCAAAAAATAATCGCCGAAGGGCTTACCCCACTATTGATTCGTTTCAAAGCGATTGAGGCTTTCAATAAACTCTCGACTTCGCCCAACACGAAGGTAATCATCACGAATGGTGACCAGCCGCTGATGCTCAATTCGGATAAATTATAAACGGGGTCAGAACGGTGTTTGGCTTCAACAGAAATCAAACGCCGTTTTTTTAACCAATCCTTAGTCAAAAACATTACTCGAAAAATAAACAAATATCACGATGAAAAATCTCATCAAGTACTTCACCATGGTTATGGTTTTAGGCTCGGGTGCTACCCATGCTCAAAACTCTTCGATTGACTCAAAACACAACTATAAACGCCCAGTTTTTCAACAAAAAGCAGCCATACAATCAAGCAACGGAATAACGGTTTTCAGCCAAAGTAAGTCGGCTTATCAAGTCAAAAATAACATACATTCGGTGCATAATTACAAGCGAAAAGGTGTTCGTGATTTTGCGTCCGAGTCGGTTTTTGTGGTAGAGATGCCCATCAAAAACGAAACAGCCTTTAACCCGCTGCTATCTTCCCACAACTATAAATTACATTTTTTAGGTACCAAATCTGGCAAGCGATTGATTACTAATGCCAATAGAAACGAGTACGATAGTCTAAGCCTTAACTAATAATTCAAAACCAATAGCCTTTTTTAAGCCATGATAATGTTTGAATACAGCAAGATGATACTCGAAAAAGTAAGTTTCGAGCCTCGGATTTTCAAGAAAGAACTCCGCAAAGCCCTGCGGCAATCAACCAAAGATGAGTTTAGGTTATTAATGAGTTGGTGTCGAGAAAAATTTAGTAAAAAAAAAGAACTTTTAGTAATCTGAGTAGTATTTAGATAAGTGTAGAACGTGAATCAATTAAACATTATTTCGATGAAAAATGTGATTTTAAAATACTTCTTTTGGGTGATTATTTTTGAGCTGAAATTTAATATCTCGGTTGCTCAAAACATTGATAATCAGATAGATACGACCGAATATGTAAGTTTGGCGGAAGCCCTAAAAAAACCCGAAAAGGTGGTTCGACTCAACCTCAGCAATCAGTCATTTACGGAATTTCCGAAGGGCTTATCACAGTTCAAAAACTTGGAGTATTTGAGTTTGCGAAACGACCATCTGACCACGCTTTCGCCCGAAATAGGAAGCCTAAAAAAGCTAAAAGTCTTGGATTTGGGGGGAAATGATTTTACTCTTTTACCAACAGATTTCGCAAAACTTCAAGATTTGGAAGAGCTTTTCTTGGATAATGATAAAAACCTGAACGTAGCAAAGGACGTGGAGATTTTGAGTAAATTACCTAAACTCCGAATCTTGCATCTCGATAATGATGGCATTGAATTGCTTCCGCCCAATATCCAAAAACTATCGCATCTGGAGCGGCTTTCGTTAAGTAATAATCTCCTACGGGTAGTGCCGCCCCAAGTCAAAAAAATGAAACATTTGCAATATTTGGACTTGAATAATAATCATTTGCCCACGAATCTACACCTCAACAAGCCAGTAGATACAGGATTGAGAATTAGTTTTTAGAAAGATTAACGTTCGGTTTTTGCGGTTTAAATTTTCAGAAATCATGAAAAATTGCACAAAACAAGAGGTAGGATATTTGAAAGAACTCGGCGAAATCAACGAGTGCCGAATCAATGGCTACAAAAACGCCATTACCAAGGTTTTCGATGATAAATTTCTAAGGTTCTTTTCTGAAAATATCAAAAAATCAAACGAACTGAATACCCAACTGTGCCATCTTGTTGATGAAGCCCTGAAAGATTTTACGAGCAATGAAGACAATATCAAAACCTCGTGCATCAAGTATTACTTCACCTTAGCCAAGCTATCAAGCAACGCCCGAACCGTGATTTTGTCTTGTTATTTGGGTGATATTAGTTCAGTTAAGATTTACAAAAGTCTTCTGTGTTCGGTAAACTTTACATTTGGTTTGAAAGAGTTATTGTCGAAGCAATTAGCTTATGTGGAAGAAACGCAGGTAATTGCAAAAAAAATTTTGCTAAACTCAAAATAATCCTAAACATAATACATTGATAATCAGTACATTTTCCTCATTTTCTATATTTAAGATTAGTGGAGTTTTTAGGTTAGTTTTTTTAGGTGTTCTGCTCAGAGCCTTCTGTTTTGAAGGACTCTGAGTTTTTTTTTAGGAATAAAGTATTCCCTACAAAAGAAATACCTATCAATTCTATATTTTATTTATATTTGCAAAACAGTATGCTTGCATACCGTATTCAACAAACCAAAATTCAACCAAATCAATGGAAATTAATTATAAAATTGAAAACAACGTGGCGATTATCAGTTGGAACATGACAACCTCGCCGATGAATGTACTAAACGATATTTCGATTCCTGAGTTTGCGGAGCATCTCGAAATGGCCTACGCCGACCCCGAAGTGAAAGGAATTATCATTACTTCTGAAAAAAATGAGTTTATTGCGGGGGCAGACGTAAAAATGATCTTGCGTAATAACAGCAAAGATCCCAGCGAAATGCACAAATTCTCGTTAGATTTCAATGCTATTTTTCGTAAACTCGAAACCTGCGGCAAGCCCGTAGTTGCGGCTATCAACGGCACAGCTCTGGGTGGCGGCTACGAAATTTGCTTATCGTGCCATTATCGTATTGCACTCGACAACCCAAAAGCACAAATCGGGCTGCCCGAAGTGCAACTTGGTTTGCTTCCAGGTGGTGGCGGTACGCAGCGTTTGCCCCGTTTGATAGGAATGGAAGCGGCCCTTATGCTGATGGTCGAGGGCAAGCGAATCTCGCCAAAAGAGGCTTTGGGCTATGGAATGGTGAATGAGGTAGTAGCCACTCGTGAGGAAATGATGGAAAAAGCCATGAAATGGGTGTTGGCAAACCCGAAGGCAATTCAGCCTTGGGACGAATTTGACAAGAAAACGGGTGCAATCAAACCCCGTGAAAACTATAAGGTGCCAGGCGGAAATGTGCAGTCACCCGTTGGTATGCGAACTTTTGCGGGCGGAACGGCCATGATTATGGACAAAACCAAGGGCAATTATCCCGCTCCGATTGCCATACTTTCGTGCGTTTATGAAGGATTACAAGTAAACATCGACCGTGCAATTCCGATTGAGGCCCGTTATTTTGTGCAAGTGGCTACGTCAAAAGAAGCCAAAAATTTGATAAGTGTCATGTTTTTGGGTAAAAACGAAGCCGATAAAGGAGCAAGTCGCCCGAAAGACGTACCCCCAACCGATGTCAAGAAACTCGGCATTTTGGGTGCGGGATTTATGGGTGCGGGCATTGCGTATGTGTCGGCTTTGGCAGGAATTGAGGTAGTTTTGAAAGATGTAAGCCTCGAAGGTGCCGAAAAAGGTAAGGATTATTCGAGAAGTTTGGTACAAAAAGGCATCGAAAAAGGCAAAACTACTGCCGAAAAAGGCGAAAAACTTTTGGGTTTGATACGTACAACGGCCGATGCCGCTGACTTGAAAGGCTGTGATTTAATCATCGAAGCAGTTTTTGAAAACCGTGAATTGAAAGCCAGCGTAACCAAAGAATCTGAGCCAATGTTGGTCGAAAATGGAGTCTTCGGTTCAAATACCTCTACAATTCCGATCACGGGATTGGCGAAAGCCTCGGCAAAATCTGAAAATTTTATTGGTATCCATTTCTTCTCGCCCGTTGATAAAATGATGCTCGTTGAGCTGATTCGTGGCAAAGAAACCTCCGATTATGCCGTGGCTGTGGCGGTTGATTTTGTCAAGAAAATCCGAAAAACACCCATCGTTGTCAATGATTCCCGTGGGTTTTATACTTCTCGTTGTTTCGGAACTTATACCTCCGAAGGTATCGCACTTTTGCAAGATGGCGTAAACCCTATTTTGATAGAAAATGCAGGAAAAAATGCAGGATTTCCTGTAGGTGCTTTGGCAGTTTCGGATGAGGTAGCTCTTGATTTGGCCTTGAAAATAACCAAACAAAGCATTGCCGACGGAGCATTGACCGAAGATGATACCACCTATCAAGGCACAAAACTGATGGTAGAAGATTTGGGGCGTTTGGGCAAAAAGAACAAAAAAGGATTTTACGATTATCCCGAAGGAGGCAAAAAACACCTGTGGGCGGGGTTGGCCGAGCATTTTCCTGTGGCGGCAGTGCAGCCCGATGCCGAGGAAATAAAGAAACGTTTGATTTACCGTCAGGTCGTAGAGTGTATCCGTTGTATGGACGAGGGCGTACTTATCTCAAAATTAGACGGAAACATCGGCTCAATTTTGGCTTGGGGCTTCCCGCCGTATGCGGGTGGAGCATTGAATTTTCCTGAATTTGTGGGCAAAGAATATTTCTTGACCGAAACCAATCGCCTGGCAGATACTTACGGCGAACGATTCCGATTGACCGAGCAGCAGCACGAATTAGTGAAAAGTTTGTAGTGCAGTGCCGATACTACATGGTGGTTTCTTAAGAAAATCGTCATGTAGTATTGTTTTATTCTTTCAAAACACAATCGGCTTAAATAAAATATCTACTCGGCGATTTCTGGCTCGACCATCGGAAGTATTATTATCAAAATCGGGAGCATCGTAGGCAAAATCCTTGAATTTTATTCGCTCCTGCGGAATATCCATCGCTTTGAGCAAGTCAATGACGGCCGAACTTCTCATTCGACTGAGGTATTCGTTAAACTCCCGGCCACCAATATTATCGGTATGGCTCATGATGTTTATTTCGTAGTATTCGAGGTGTTTGATGCTTTTTACAAGGTCAAATAATTCCTGGGCTTGCTGCCGATCAACGTAATTACTGCCGCCACCAAAGTAAATACTTCGCACGATTTCTTTTACTTCTTGGCTCAAAGAAGTATTCCACGAAAATAGAAGTAATGCGAGAATCATTTTCATGTGTTAAGTGATTGAATGGAAATAATCGACATTTTAAATTTAGTTAACTTGCTAATTATAAGTATTTTACACCATTAAACATTTATCATTACTTATGATGTACATTACCGCACATTTTTTTCTTTTACGGTCATTTCCCAGTCGCCTAAGTTGCCATATAATATAAAAGATCCAAATCGAAATTTATCAATTATTTCGGTGCCTTCCGAAACCGAATCATAGAAATTTTTATCAACTGGAAGTTCAAACTCGATAGCATTAACGGCATCTTTGATGTGTTTTTTGATACTCAGCGAAAGGTGCGATTGTTTCAAACGAAGTTTCAAAAAGTATTTCGGTGATTTTGCGTAAGTTCCTGCTTTCAGGGCGTTCACTTGGGCAACTAATGCTGCATTTTCTTTTTTAAGATTTTCTATTTCGTCATTATTTCCGCACGAAGCAAAGATAAACGAGATTGACAATAGGAGGATAACTTGCTTTTTCATGGTGTAATTTAGATTAGTCATGGGTAGATTTCATTTTTCGTACCGATAGTGTCCGATGATTTTATAATCAAAAAGGCAGTCTTCGACAACTTGACCCGCACCAATATTATGTACAATAAGATAACGTTGCTGGTCAGCAGATTTTCGGTTCACAACGATACCAATGTGGGTGAGGTTTCCTTCTAAATTCCAGCAAACGACATCTCCAGGTAAATAATCTTTCGGATTGGTAGTCTTTGATTTTACAGTCCCGAATCTTGCAAAAAATGTCATCAAGTTTGGTACTCTACGGTGGTCAATGTTCTTGTCGGGGTGTTTTAGTTGCCATTTTTGCGGGTACTTCTTGAAATTTGCCCGCATATCTTCATGGATTTCTTTCTGCAAATCAATGCCTATTTTTCGGTAAGCCCGAACAATTACATCGGTACAAACCCCTTTATTGCTTGGCACATCGCCGTTGGGGTATTTTATGACAAAATAAGTTGGGTCATAAACCACCTTTTGCTTCGTCAGTTCGAGTGCAGCATCGGAAAGTTTTGCAGGTAAACTTGTTTGTCCAAATGTTATTTCAGACAGAAACAGTAAGAAAAGTATTTTTGTTTTATTCCTCATAATAATACCCAAAAATGATGTTCATTTCATCATCGGAAGTTAGTCCAAAGCCCACCTTTTGGTTTGAAGTATTATTATAAGTCACGACCGAGGTTAGTCCTTCGCCTTTTTTTAACGTTATCGGAGTCGTAAAGTTCTTTACGAGCGGGTGTTCCCAGTCTAAATTTTCATAAACTATCTCCCCATCTCTGGCACCGCCTTTTATCTTGATGATGTATTTCTCGCCAAACTTGTGGGTGTGTGAGGTCAGCGAAACAATTTTTACATTTGTGGCAAAAGTAAAATCTTTGGTGAGCGTAATTTTAGCTTTTGCATCAATATTGAGGGCAGTATTATTAAAGTCCAGCGTTTTTACGACGTATTTTATCTTTGCTTTTTCGGTTGTGTAAAGATTTACGTAGTTTTCACCGTAAAGAATATTGCTGGATTTATTGAAATAATGTGGATTCAAATCAACCGAAAAATTGGCAGGAAGCAGCAAGCCCGTACCCTCTGGAAAAATATATTCTTGATTTGCTTCGGTGCCTCCACCCAAAAATACATGA
This sequence comes from Emticicia sp., assembly GCA_031378715.1. Taxonomy (GTDB): domain Bacteria; phylum Bacteroidota; class Bacteroidia; order Cytophagales; family Spirosomataceae; genus Emticicia. The sequence continues at coordinate 9,810 of JANNEN010000320.1, read as the reverse complement.
TTCGACAGTTGAATAGCCGTAACAAAGTTGAGGGTATTATCCGAGTTGCGGAGGTCACGAATTTGATCCATGACGGGCAACGTTTTTTTATCCCTAAAATCATAAATAACCATGTGGTGGCTATTGGGGCGAGATTTTAGTTTGATTCGGTTGATGTAAACGTCCGTGGCATTGCCGACATTTCTTCGTACAAAAAGCTCCCGTTCAAAGTTTGGATTGACCGTAAATTTATCAACAACGAGTTGAAAGCCGTCCACGCCCTCTTGCTTGGGTGTCTTCATCGGCTCGAAAGTTGCATCGGTTACGTCACTCGGGGTTTTGTCATCTAAAAGTGTGGCATCGGCAACTTCGCCAACTTTGGGGGCACCCGCTTCAATCCATCGACGCACAAACTCAATCTGCCCAACGCTCAAAGCGGTGTTTCCGAGAGGCATTGGCAAACCGTATTTTTTACCTCCGTGGTGGTCGGCGTTCCAATTTAATTTATGGTACAAAAGGCTCTCCATTGATTTGAAAGCTTTTACCCGCAAATGCCCGTCGGCTTTTGATAAAGCATTAACGGGGGATACGCCCACCAAATTGGCGTAGGCAACCGATTGCTCCAAAACCAAACCGTGCTGCTTAAACGAATTATCGGCATTGGACGCATGGCAACCCGCAGTGGCACAAGTTGGCGTGATGATTTTCGCCTGCATTAACTCAAAACTCGAAGGATTTGATACGATTTGCTCTTTCGGCGAGCAAGCGTTTATGAGCATTGTTGCCAATAATGTTGATGCCGAAAGAATAACGATTGAAGAATATTTCATAGTGAGATAGATGAGGTGCAATATTAAAACGAAATTACAAAAAAAAATTTGTTTTTAGACAAAAATTTTGACAGAAGGTTTAGGGGTGTGCAACAAATACTTCGGTGGTACGATTGTAAGAATTTTATAAATCTTAATTAACTCTCACGTTTTTTTTGGATATTTGAATAATTATTCATCACTGCTACGGCAAAAAATTGAAACAAGCCTTGTGATAGATTTTTATCAAATACAAAAAGACAATGAGTAGTAATCAAATAGCGTTTACGGTTTTTGTTTTAAATAAATTTGCTTCAAACACCAAAATACCCATCACTGAAGTATATAGGCGTTTTGATGAATTACATATTTTAGATGATTATATTGTAAAACACTACGACGTGCTACATACGCTTGGCGAAAATTATCTTATTGAAGATTTATCCGAATTATTAGCTCAAAAATCTTTATAAAAATGATGCTTTATCACGGCTCAAATCAAGAAATAATCAAACCAAATATTCATTTTTCAAAGAAGTATTTAGATTTCGGTAGAGGCTTTTACTTGACATCTTATCAAGAACAATCCGAAAAATGGGCTTTAAGAAAAGCATCAAGACTGGGCGGAAATCCTACCATAAATGTTTATGAATTAGCAGAAAACTTCGACTCTTACAAAGTTTGCAGTTTTGAAACTGAAAATGAGCTTTGGGTAGATTTTGTTTGTAGTTGCAGAAAAGGTGATTTGGTTTATCGACAATACGATTTAGTGATGGGTAGGGTTGCCGATGACGACGTTTTTAAAACGATTGATATGTATTTCAAAAATCTATGGAGTAAGGAAAAGGTTTTAGAAGAATTACGGTATTACCAAGAAAACAACCAGATTTGTATTATTAGCCAAAAAATGATTGATAACGAGCTTATATTTTTGAAATCTTACACGCTATGACAAGTGAAATATCACAAAAATTAGAAGATATTTATATTCAATCATTAGAAATTAACTTGATTGAATATTTAGCCGAGCGTTTGCAAATCGGCAACAGGCAGGCGATGGATATTTATTACAAAAGCAAACTCTGCCAACAAATCCATGAAGGGAGCTATGATATTCAATACTTAGATTACAAGTATTTAGCGGAAGATTTGATTGAAAATGAAATAAATATCAAGTAAGAAAACCTCACCCACCCAACTTCTCCCGCTGCCCCACCCAAAGACCGACAATCACCAGAGCCGTACCCAAAAAAGTATGGTACGTGATGGGTTCGTTAAGTAAAAAATAGGCATAAGTAAACCCAAAAATCGGGCATAGAAACAAGAAAAACGAGGCTTTGACGGCATCAATTTTGAGTAAATATAACCAAAGATTAACGGCAATTATCGAAACGGGAATGATAAGCCAAAGTTCTGATAATAAGAACGTTAGGTTATAATTGTTCGGTCTTTTGTGCATCAAAACCGTAAGCGGAAGCATCAAAAGCCCACCCAAGAAAACCTGCCAACCGTTGATTGCCGTGCGGGAAAGTTTCCAGTCGATATTGGCGTAGTAAATCGTACCGATGGAATAAGAAAGCATACACAAAAAAATGTAGAATAAGCCCAGCGGCGTTGCAAAACTATGCTGTATGAGCGGAAAACACGCCACGCCGACGCCAATCATGCCCAGCAGCACCGCCAACCACTCACCAGATTTGATTTTTCGACCGAGCCAAACGGCCGATAAAACGCTGATAAACAGCGGGTTGGTGGCTGTAGAAAGGCTGCCAATTCCTGCCGCAACTTCGCTGATGCCCAACACAAAAAAACTCAAATAGAGCGTAATATTCAGTAACCCAAAAATGGCGAGTTGCTTCCATTCGATGCCCTGCGGAAGTCTATCTTTTTGTATAAAATACGAGTATAGCAGCATACCCACGCCCGCCACCAAAAACCGAATTTGGAAAAGTACCAAGGGTTCAACCGAACGCAAGCCGATTTTGGCCGCTGCCGAAGCCGAAGCCCACAAAGCGGCAAACGTAATGCCGATAAAGATAGTTTTTAGATTCAAGATTTAGGGTTTTAGACCGACCAAAGATAAAGCATTCTGGGTAGTTTTTTGTACAACTTCATCGAAAGATATTTGCTTGATTTCGGCAATTCGACGGGCTACTAATTCAAGGTATGAAACCTCGTTTCGTTTACCTCGGTGTGGTACTGGGGCAAGATACGGGGCGTCAGTTTCGAGAACGATGTGTTGCAAATCCACGTGGGGCAAAATCGTATTCATACCGCCATTTTTGAAAGTTGCTACGCCACCAATCCCAAGCAAAAAATTGATGTCGATGATTTGTTGTGCTTCGACCAAATTTCCCGAAAAACAATGAAAAATGCCCCTTAGGTCGTTCCAGCCAAATTTTTTGATGAGTTCGATACACCGCAAAATGGCATTATGTTCATTGTTTTTTGAATTGCGGGAATGAATACATATCGGTAAATTATATTTTTTTGCGAGGGCTAATTGGTGCAAAAATACGGTTTCTTGTTGAGCAACGAAGGTTAAATCCCAGTAAAAATCAAGTCCGATTTCGCCAATCATGATGAATTTTCGGCGGTCAAGCCACTGCTCAACGATGCTCAATTCTGATGCAAAATCTTCTTTTACGTAGCACGGGTGCAGGCCTATCATGGCGTGGCAAATGTCAGGATATTGTCCTTCAAGTGCCAACATTCCATCAATCGTTTCGTGGTCGCAGTTTGGCATCCAAATTTGCTTTATTCCTGCCGAAAATGCCCGTTCGAGCATCGTATCTCGGTCTTGGTCAAATTGCTCGTCGTAGATATGGGCGTGGGTTTCAATCATTATTCTTTGGTTTTTGCTTCAAAATATCCAAATATTCAATCACTTGGTTGATTTGTTCGGGTGTTAGTGTTGCTTTCCAACTCGGCATTTTACCTTTTCCATTGGTAATAATTTCATAGTTTTCGGTAGCGGATAAGATACTTTTCTGCAAACTTTTCACCCCAAACGCTTTTTTTGCACCATCTTTTCCGTGGCATTTTGCACAGTTTTTTTCATAAATATCTTTACCCGTTGGGTCTTGAATTTTTTTACTGAAACTCATTATTGATAAACTAACCGCAATCGAAATGATTATCTTTTTCATCTTGAATTATTTGTTTGAGTACCAATCATTTACGTTGATTTTATCTTTCGAGATTTTAAACCTTATAGGTTTTGAAAACCTATAAGGTTTATCGTCGAGAAATTATTCGTACAAAATTACGCTTGAAAAAATCAAAAACCTTAACTTTGGCAAAAAACGATTAGTCAATGAAAGTTTCGGTAGTAATCATTACGCTCAATAATATTCGTACAATCAAGCAAGTTTTGGCGGCCGTGGTGAGTTGGGCCGATGAGATTGTGGTGGTTGATAGTGGTAGCACTGATGATACCGTAAACATTGCTGATGGGTTTGGTTGCAAAACCCAATACCGCAAATTCGATGGTTTCGGTACTCAAAAAAGGTATGCAGTAGAGCAAGCCAAAAACGACTGGATTTTCATTGTCGATGCTGATGAAGTTGTGACTGATGAACTGAAAAATGAAATTGATATTGTACTTAAAGGCACTGATTATCAAGGATTTATGATTCCGAATACGCTTGTTTTTCTCGGCAAAATCATGCGGTATGGGCGTGAATATAAAATGCCTCATTTGCGACTTTTCAATAAAAAATTCGGTACTTATAACGACCGTCAAGTACACGAAGATGTGGTACTAAACGGCGAAATTGCTACCCTCAAAAACCACGTTTTGCATTATAGTTATGCTGATTTGGCGGAGGTTTTTCAGAAAATGAACAATTATTCGACTCGTGGGGCGAGTGAATTACACAAGCGAGGCAAAAAAGCATCATTACTCAAAATTGTCACAAAATTTCCCGTTGCTTTCTTTACTGAATATTTTATTAGGCTTAACTTTTTAAACGGGTATCGAGGTTTTGTTTGGGCGTTCACGCAGAGTGTTTATGCCACAATGAAGTATTTGAAACTGAGGGAAATGAACTCAATTCAGAATGATAGCATGAGTGAATGATAGAATATACGCAACTCAAAATGATAAAATAAGTGAACAATAAAATGTTTGCATAACGGGCAAGAAAAGCGAGAACAACATTCTATCATTCACTCATTCTATCATTCAAAATTAGATTATATGACTAAAATTGGACTAATATCGGATACACACGGGTTTCTTGACGAAACCGTTTTTACGCACTTCGCAGAATGTGATGAAGTTTGGCACGCTGGCGATATTGGCTCGGTCGAAATCATCGAAAAGTTGGAAGCCTTTAAACCCTGCCGAATTGTGTTTGGTAACATTGATCAAAAGGAAATCCAGTGGAAGGTGCCTGAGCATCAGCGGTTTATGCTCGAAGGGCTTGATGTTTGGATAACTCACATTGGCGGTTATCCACCGTATTATAACCCTGCCGTGAAGAAAGAATTTCGACTAAAAACTCCTGATATTTTTGTGTGCGGTCATTCACATATCTTGCGAGTAATGCGAGATGAGAAGCAAAACAACATGATTTATCTAAATTCGGGAGCGGCTGGAAAAGAGGGGTTTCATAAAATGAAAACTTTGCTTAGATTTACGCTTGATAACCGAAAGATGACTAACTTGGAAATCGTAGAGTTAGGGCTGCGAGGGAAGTAGTAAGTAGTCAATAGCAAATAGACGACTGACCATAGTAATAAAAAACACTGATTATTAGTGCTTTATGGGTCGTTAATTTTTCGATTAAAAATTTCTAAGGAATGGGAAATTAATAAAGTACCATTCTTAAACTGATTATTTTTTGTCTAAATTTTTTGTCTTTTTCTGCGAATAGCAACGCTCTTTAAGGAAAAAGAGAGATAATTTAGGCGAAAAAGAAGCGTAGTAAGAATAGTACTTTATTAATTTCCCATTCCTAAGTGCTTATTATGTTCAAAATACGATGAAAAACTATCAGAAACTTTTTTTTGCGGGAATTTTATACTTGATTTCAACATCATTAACTGCCCAACTTACGCAAGGTGCGAGGGTTGAGTTTGAACGCCGAAATGACATCGAACAAGACAACGTTTTGGTGCCTTTGAAAGAAAATGGTGTGTTGCTGATGCAAGCCAAGAGTGATGTCTATCGAATGAAAAGTACCATTGATTTTTTTAAATTCGACAGCACTTTGACCAGAATTTGGCAATCAACTTTCATACCTGATGAGGATATGGAGGTGCTAAAAACGTTTCAAAGTCAGATGTTTTTGTATGTGTTATTGAAGAAAAAAGATAAAATTGATATTGGCGTGCTACGTATTGAAATCGAAACGGGCGACAAGACTTACATGGACGGAAATTTGCTTACTGATATGGACGTTGAGCATTTTGTGGTCTTGAAAAGTAAGGCTTTTATCGGTGGGAAATTCAATGACCGACCAGTGGTAGTGATGTTTAGTTTTTTTGATAAAACCTCCAAAGTATTACCCGAAGTGCATAGTAATGATTTGATAATCAACGCATTAGATATTGACGAACGAGAAAGTGTGTTGTATTTGATGCTCAAAAATGACCGTAATTGTCAGTTTATCACCAAGAAATATTCCTACGAAGGAAAACTCATTAAAAGCCTTTCGCTGGGGAATCGAGATACAACGCCAATTTCGGGGGAAGTGCTAAATATTGATTCGGATCGCCCGATTTTGTCGGGGAGTTATGCCGATGGTTGCTCGCCTTTTGCCTTGGGTTTTTATGTGCAAGAACTTAACCCAGATGAAAAGATTCAGTACATTAATTTCGCTGATTTGAATAATTTTTTCAGCTTTATGAGTCCCAAACGTGAAGGAAAAATCAAGCAAAGAATTGAGCAAAAAAAGCAAAAAGGAAAAGACATTAAACTTCGGTACCGACTGCTGTTGCACGACATTATTCCGACCGCTGATGGCTGGCTAATGGTGGCTGAGGTATTTTATCCCGAATATAAATCATCGCCAAATACCATTAATGGCTTTAACAACTGGCGAAACTACCGTATCGGTACCGATGTTTATAATAATTTTCGTTATTCGCACGCCATCATTTGTGCTTTTGACAAAAAGGGACAATTAATGTGGGATAATAGCGTATCACTGAAAGAAATCGAAAGTACTGAACTAAACCCCAAAGTGCAACTTACGCAACAAGACGATTATCTGATTTTGGCATATCCCGATGAAAAACTCATCAGAACGGTCGTAATCAAAGGTAATCAGAAAGTGACGGAATTAGAAAATTTTGATTTGAAAACCAGTTCCGAAAACGAAAAAATAATTGATGCAGGGCGAGCTAATTTGGCGGCATGGTATGGGCAGAGTTTTCTGGCCTACGGTTATCAAAATGTTAAAAACGGCAACGATATTATAAACCATGAAGTGTTTTATATCACCAAGCTGACCTACGCTTTAAAGGTAGAAAAGTAGTTTTTTAGAAAAAAGCCTCTGCTTTGAGCTGTTTGGCGAGTTTTTGTCCTGATTTCTTGGGCATTAGATAAAGAGCCGTTGAGAGCCAATCGGAGCTTGCACCATCTTGGGCAATGACGCTCACTTGGTGCGGATTACTAAACCCAATACCCGTTTTTGGGTCGAGAATATGAGCGTATTTTTTTCCTTCAATTTCAACAAACTGAAACACATCGCCCGAAGTCGAGATACCGCAGTTTTTTACGAACACTTTTTTAGTTCCGATGGTTATCTCCCAGCCCTTGGGCGAGTCGGGAGGCGAGTTACTCACCAAAATATTTCCGCCCGCTTCAATCATTGCTGATTTGATGTTGTTTTGGCTCAAAATTTTCATCATTTCATCTTCGGCGTAGCCTTTTCCGATGCCACCAAAATCAATCCTCATGTGTTTTTGAGTAAGCATAACCGATTGATTATCAGCATTAAATAATATCTTTTCAATGCCAATTCGTGCTTTGGCTTCCGAAATTTGGATAGGAGAGGGGAGTTGTTTTTGGCGTTTCATGCGTCGCCAAAGTTGGGTAAGTGGGCCAATCGTTACATCAAAATACCCTTCCGAAAGTTCCGCTGCCTTGACAGACGCTTGCAAAATAGCCCATAAGTCATTACTAATTCTTATAAATTGATCACTTCCCGCAGTTCGGCAAAGCGTATTAACTTCGCTATCTTCTCGGTAGTCACTCAAAATTATGTTCAATTCATCAAGTCGAATAAAGGCTTTTTTTGCGGTATAAGTAGCTGATAATGAGTCGTTTGTGTAGAGGATTGTCCGAAAAATAGTTCCCATCTGCGGGTGACGAAACTCGTAGCGTGATTGGGCGGATGTATTAAAATATAATAATAATAAAAGAAGAACAGCCCCCCCCGCCCCCGATGGGGGAGCTTTAACGTGGCAAGATTTTTTTAAGCCCCCATCGGGGGTTTGGGGGCTGGGGGTTTGCTTACTTAATCTCAAACAAAGCATCGGCCAAATTGGTATTCGCTTCGATTTTTGTTGCGGTCAAGGCCAACTGCATTACGCCCACATCTTGGTTCAATTTATGAGCAAATTTCACACCGCTAATTTCTTTATACTCCGAGTAGTCAGATGTAATTGTTTGGCTACCCATCGGCGAGTCGGCCGTGACGATTTGACGAACTTTCAAGCCAGACGTTACGTCATAATATTCGGTTGTTTTTACTTCACCTATCATTACTTCGAGTTTGTGTGTTTCTACTTCGCCTACTTTTTCTTTACCTATATAAGTTACTTTTGCTCCCATAGCCGCATAATTTGCCTCAGGTACAATGTGAGCCTGCATCGCAATTGCTTTTACCTTTTCTGGCTCAGTAATATCTTGTGAACCCTGCATTCCACCCATTTGGGCTTTTGTACCATCGCATACTTGTTTTTGTACTTCGCCCATGCCCGTAACACTTATTGATTGCAAGAATTTGTTGGTGGGTTTTTTCTGAATCAAAATTTCCAGCGATGCTCCCTGTGCTTCGCCAGTCATGGTTATCGTTAAATCTTTTATTTTGGCGATAGCTTCGCTGCCGCCCACTGCTTTTACGTAGTTTGCAATCACTTCATCGGCCGTTTGAGCAAAAGAGATTATGCTACTAAATAAGGTAAATAATAGGATACTGATTTTTTTCATTGTCTTGTTGGTATAGTTAAAGTTTAAAACTACGCAAAGTTGTAAAACCGCTGAATATATTCCAAATGTTTTTGTGATAATTGGCGTTTTTCGTGATTAGGAGGTAGGAAAGGAGTTCTGAGTTATGAATGCTGAGTTTAGAATGTAGGGTTTGGAGTAAATGATTCTCAAAATCTATGGGATAGGGTCAAACTCATCACTCATAATTCACATCCAAAACTCTAAATTTAGAGCTATTTGGCCCTTTCAAAAAAACAAATAAACTCCCGCCCCAGCAAAGTATCCAAGTAAGGCTAATAGTGAAATTCGCTTCAAATACCACAAAAAATCTATCTTTTCCATACTCATTACGGCCACGCCCGCCGCCGACCCAATAATGAGAATACTACCGCCCGTACCCGCACAATAGGCCAAAAACTCCCAGATTCGGTGGTCAGTCGGAAACTCTCGCAGGTCGTACATTCCCATTGTGGCGGCCACGAGTGGTACGTTATCAACCACTGCCGACGCCAGGCCGATGAGCAAAATGATTAAATCTTGATTGCCAATGTTACGGTTCATGCCTGCTGCCCAGTTGTGCAATAAACCCGAAGACTCTAAGCAAGCGATGGCTAACAAAATACCCAGAAAAAACAAAATACTACTCGAATCAATGCGACTCAGTGCGGCGGCGGCCGTGAGTGGTTGGCGTTCGTCTTCGTCTTTTTTGCTATGTAAGATTTCACCCACAACCCAAACAATACCTAAGCCAAGCATCATGCCTATATACGGCGGTAGGTGCGTGATAGCTTTGAAAATTGGCACAAAGAGCAGTATTCCGATACCTACAAAGAACATGATATTGCGTTCTTTGGGGGT
>JANNEN010000275.1:0-9778 GCA_031378715.1 Emticicia sp. | reverse complement strand
GTTGAAAGACGGAGCAGATATTGTGGTAGCAACCCCAGGCCGACTCATTGATTTGCTAACGGGCGGCTTCATAAAAACCAAATCTCTCAAAAAATTGGTTATTGATGAAGTCGATGAAATGCTTAATCTGGGATTCCGACCGCAACTCAAAAATATCCTTGAATTGCTGCCTGCCAAGCGGCAAAATTTGCTTTTTTCGGCCACAATTACTGATGATGTTGAGCAGATAATTCAAACTTATTTCAACGAACCCGTGCGAGTAGAGGCCGCCCCAGCGGGTTCGCCCCTCGAAAATATCTCGCAAACGATTTACCACGTTCCGAATTTTAATACAAAAACTAATCTTTTGGAGCTACTCTTGGCCGAAGATGATAGCATGAGTAAAGTGCTTGTTTTTGCGGCAACCAAAGAACTTGCCGACCAACTTTATGAGCAATTACGTAAAAAATACGGTGAAAAAGTAGGCGTTATTCACTCGAATAAATCACAAAATAATCGTTTCGATGCCGTGCGGCAATTTCAGTCGGGTGCTTGTACGATGCTCATTGCCACCGACATCATCGCCCGTGGATTAGATATTGCGGAGGTGTCGCACGTGATAAATTTTGATGTTCCCGAAGTACCCGAAAACTACGTTCATCGCATTGGTCGTACTGGGCGGGTTGATAAAAAAGGGGTTTCGATAACGTTTGTGACCGAAAAAGAAATTGAGCAATTAGCTGCTATTGAGGGCGTAATGAAATACGAGATTCCCGTGCTGGATTTACCCGAAAATCTTATAATTTCGGACAAACTCACCGAAGCCGAAATGCCCCAAATACAAATGAAGCACGTACTGGTGAAAGCTCCGAAAAAAGACGACGTTGGGCCTGCGTTTCACGAAAGATCAGAAAAAAATCAAAAAATAAACGTCAGACGGGATATTAAGGCCGAAAAATGGGCAAAATACGGCCGACCAATCAAAAAAGTAGGTAATAAACCCAAGGGCAGAAATTGAACGATAATCCCAAACCTGCGAAGTTACGAACCGTTGCACCGTTCGAAACTTCACGGGCCTTGAACGGTGATATATCGATACTCCCCCGCTTTCAAATCACCCAAATGAAGACTTCCGATTCTGGTGCGTTTCAAGCTCAGAACCTCATAGTTGAGTTTGTAGCACATTCGACGTATTTGCCGATTTAGGCCTTGAATCAGTGTTATCTGAAACGTAAAATCATCAATCCGAACGAGTACGCAGGGCAGTGTTTGCTTCCCCATAATCATAATTCCGCTTGCCATTATTTCTATAAATTCTGCCGAAATAATCTTATCAACTTGCACGATATAATCTTTTTCGGTTTTGTTTTCGTTACGCAAAATATTATCATAAATCTTGCCGTCGTTGGTCAAAAGTAGCAGCCCCTCCGACTCCTTATCAAGCCGCCCAACTGGAAAAACCTCATCTTTGAAGGGCATGATTGCCTTTAAATTATCATTAATCTGCTCATTTAAAGTCGTTTCTATGCCTCTTGGCTTATAAAAAGCAATATAAATCATTTTTTTTGCTTCCTTCAAAATTTTTCCATCAAACACAACCTCATCGGTTTCGTTGATTTCACAATTAGCATTTACGGTAACTCCATTGACCAGAATTTTCTCCGAAAGTATTAAGTTCAGTGCCGCTTTATTTGATATTTGCAGCCGCACAACTAATAAATACTGCAAACGATTTCGGAAAGTCATTGGTTATACTCAGATTGGTATTTTATTATTATTATTCATCTTGAAATGGCTCGTTTCGGTAGGGTAAATCTTTATCCAAAACTCTTTCGTTTCGCCACTATCAACTTTTACATCAACTTGGTCTTTGCCTTGGTTGAGTATTAAACCAAAGATTAAATCTTGCCTGACAGGTACCTTAGAGATGTTTTTATAGACCAAGCGGTAGTCACCGTAGCCAATTTTTTTGGTAAATTGCGGCAAATGATTATTGGCATTAAAACTATTTCCATAGATTGGGTGCAGGCCGCTTTGGGTGTTTTTGCAGTAGCAAACCAACTTTCCATCTTTGGTATAGAGCCAATATTCACAAAAGCTATTACCTACGCCCAACTCCTTGCCGACGGCGTGAATGGGAATCATCACAATACTATGCGATGGAAAACTGATAGAAATATCGGGCGGCGTGATGTCATAAAATTCAAAAAATTGGTCGCCCACAATTTTCGGTATAATCTCTTTTTTTACCGAATCTTTCGGAATTACGATCTTGACTGAGTCAATTTTTACGATGGTCGAGTCGATTTTCTTAATAATAATTATCGAATCTTTTGGAATTGGCGGAGCGATTTTTTCGAGAATCTCTTCCTTGATTATAGGCTCAATCTGAGTTTTGGGTTTGCCACAAGCCCCGAGTAACAGCACCGTTAGGCACATAATTGTTGTTTGCGATAATAATCTCACAGTCGTTTTTTGTTAAAACGGAGCAACTCCGTCAGTGAATAATCAACAAAACGATTTTTAGAGAATTACGCCAAAAATAGCTACGAAATACTATTTTGGGGCAGATTTATTATCAGTCGGACCGATTTTCTTGACAATCGAAGGCTTTTTATCTTCTTTCGGCCCTCGTAGATGAATGATGAGTCCGTCCAAAAAATTTCTTAGGATTTGATCACCACAAGGTTTGAAATTAGGGTGTTCTTTGTCCCGAAAAAAAGCTCCAATTTCTGCCTTTGAGGCATTAAAATTAGCCAACTTCAAAATCTCTACTATTTGGTCGTCCCGCAACTGCAAAGCAACCCGTAATTTCTTTAAAATATCGTTATTTGACATACTGACTGATTTTGTTTGGAAAGGTTGTAAAGAGTTGAAAAAAAATATCAGTGGGGGCAAGTGGGGCGGCTACAAAATATAAACTTCAAAACATTTATTTGGCCGAAGGTTTGCAAAAACAAAATAATATTTGGTTATTGGCTTTAAGTTAAGGAATGAAAAATAGATAACTATCTTTATTCCTAAAATTCAATAAGCCATTAAACGCTATTCATTAAACACTACTTATCTATGATAAACTACCTCATTCGTTTGGCTTGCTGCGGGGCTGCCGTTTACTTCATGCCACAGTTTCTGAGTGAAATCAACGTAAACACCAGCACTTTCACGACGTCGCTCACGGTGGCTTTGGTAATGAGTCTGCTGAACACCTTCGTAAAGCCCGTGCTACAATTTTTATCAATTCCGATTACAATTCTGACGCTTGGCATTTTTTACTTGGTAGTCAATGTCGCAATCGTTTATTTGTGTGCCTATTTGGTGCGGGGTTTTAGCGTATCGGGCTTTATCCAGCCGTTGATATTTGGCTTTGTGCTGTCTATTATCAATGGTATTGTGGGAAGTTTCCAAGAATAGTATTATTTGCCAAAATTAACAAGCGATGGTCAATAGAAATTTTTAATTAACTGATAATCAGCTTATTAAGCATCTCTATTGACCATCATTCAGACTTTCACAAACGCTCCAAAGTAGCCTTTACTGCATCAAAATTTGGCAAATCACCCGCACTTTCCAGTACTTCGGCGTACTGGATTGCACCCACTGCGTCCACTACAAAAGCCGAACGCTTCGATACACCTTTCATGCCAAAAGCGAATGTTTCGTAAAAAGTACCATAAACTTGTGAGGTTTCTTTATTAAAGTCCGACAATAGCGGGAACGGAAGATTTTGCTCGGCTTTGTATTTATCCAAAGTAAAAACCGAATCAACCGAAATGCCCAAAATTTCGGCATTGAGGCCTGCGTAAGTCGCAATATCATCACGCATTTGGCAAAGTTCGGCCGTACAAACGCCCGTAAATGCCATCGGGAAGAACAATACAACTACGTTTTTACCACGATAATCGGCCAAACTTACTTCGGCTTTATCGCTACTAAATAATTTAAAATCAGGTGCTGAGTCGCCTACTGCTAATGCCATGGTAGTTTTTTGTGGTTTTATGAATATTTATCAGGCTGCAAATTACGCAGAAAGTTTAGCGATTTTGAGAAAAACACCGTTCAATTTTTCTTTTTTTTGTTAGAAAAATATTTTTTCACAAAAAAACCTCACTTTTGTATCTCATAACCTCATCAACAAAGCCGCCATGCAAAAAGATTGTATCAAAACATCTATTTTTGATTTGTTCAAAGTCGGTCCTGGGCCCTCGAGTTCGCACACGATTGGGCCGATGAAAGTCGCTTATGATTTTCTGCAACGAGCCAATAACTGCCCCAATTTACTCAAAACTGACCTAAAAATAACGGTACATCTCTATGGTTCACTAAGTGCCACGGGAAAGGGTCACGGCACCGACCGAGCCGTTGTGGCGGGGCTTCTGGGTTGGCTTCCCGAAAGCTGCGACCCCGATAAATTTACAGAATTACTCAAAAATCCAGCCGATGTCTATACCGCCCATATTCACCAGCAATCCATTGCCATCAACGCTAAAAGTATCGTTTTTGAAAAAGGGCGTTATGATTCTCCGCATCCTAATACGCTGATATTCAGACTTTTACAACAAGATAATATTGTTTTAGAAGAAGAATATTATTCAGTAGGTGGCGGATTCGTTCAGCGAAAAGGGGAAGACACGAGCTTGCAAGATGATAAAAATCCCGCCTTTGGTTTTTCAACCATGAAGGAACTAAAACAGCATTTATCCATCAATAATATCTCCCTTACCGACTTGATGTTAGCCAACGAAGTAGCACTCACTGGACTGTCTGTCAAAGAAATTTATCACAAAATCGACAATATTTTGGAAGCTATGCACCGAGCCGTCAAGCGAGGGCTGCGGCACAAGGGCGTACTACCTGGCACCATAAGACTTCGCCGAAAAGCCCCCGTTTTGTACGAACAAGCCAAAAATCTTTCGTCAGCGAGTGATAGTTTTATGATTTTCCTGAATGCCTATTGCATGGCAGCTTCCGAAGAAAACGCCTCAGGAAGTATCGTCGTGACGGCCCCAACTTCGGGAGCGTCGGGGGTTATTCCTGGGATATTTTTTTTATTGCGAAACCACTATCATTACTCCAAACAAAAACTACGGGAGGGAATGTTGGCGGCCGCAGCGGTTGGTTTTTTGATAAAACACAATGCCAGTATTTCGGGTGCTGAAATGGGCTGCATGGGTGAAATCGGCTCGGCATCGGCTATGGCGGCGGCAATGTTGGCCTATTGTGCAGGAAAACCCATCGAAACCGTGGAAACGGCCGCCGAAATTGCGATTGAGCATCACCTCGGCATGACCTGCGACCCAATCGGGGGTTATGTGCAAATTCCGTGTATCGAACGCAACGCCATGGGGGCAATCAAGGCCTATAATGCGTATTTGTTGGCATCATCGGGCAATACGGCTGACCAAAAAATATCATTGGATAGTGTCATAAAAGTGATGCGAGCTACGGGTCGAGATATGTCCAAAAAGTACAAAGAAACCTCCGAGGCGGGTTTGGCTTTGAGTGCAACGGAATGTTAAGAATAATATTTTTTTCCTTAATAATGGATTTATTTGCAAATAATTCCTAAATTATGTAATTTTGAAAAAAATTAATACTAAAAAAACTAAATAATGGTACAATATTTGTTTTTTTCAACTCAGTCAAAAGCTAAAAATATTGAGGAAATGAAAATCTATAATTCAGCAAAAATCAAAGGGGTAGCTGTTGCTATCAGCCTATCATTCGGTATATTTTTTATAAATGCTTGCAATAAAACTACCGACCCCATACCCACACCCGTAGCAATAGCCGATACAACTACTGCCAGTGCAACTACTCGTTGGGGAAAAATGTCATTAATCATTGCCGAAAAAACACCGGGCAATACGCCTACTTATGCTTCGAGGGGCTTTGGGTACATTGGGCTTACGATGTACGAAAGCATAGTAGGCGGCTACAAAGAATACCGTTCATTGAGTGGGCAATTAGCTGGTTTAATGACTTTACCAAAAATAGATACTACCAAAAAATACAACTGGGTATTGAGCCTAAACGCAGGGCAGGCATGGATTCATAAAAACGTGTATGAGCAAACCTCCGATGTCAATAAAAAGAAAATAGATTCGTTGGAAAGTAAAATATTGGGCGAATACAAAGCCGAAACGCAGGAAGTAATTGACCGCTCCACGAAGTACGGACAAGATGTAGCGAAGGCGATTTTTGAGTGGTCGAAAACTGATGGCGGGTATCAGGGCTATAACCGTAATTTTACGAGTGATTATATTACTCCTTTTGGGGCGGGTCTTTGGCGAGCACCTACCTTTAGTCAGTCGGCAATCCCACTCCCGTTACACCCCTACTGGGGCAAAAACCGAACCTTTATTGCTGTAAATAGTACGCTTCCGATTCCGAAGCCGATTCCGTATAATGCCAGTCCGTTTTCGCAATATTATGCTCAGTTTTTAGAGGTTTATGCAAAAAATCGCACGATAACTACCGAAGAAAAAGAAATAGTAGTTTGGTGGGGCGACGACCCCAGCCGTACATTTACACCCCCAGGACACGCATATAGTTTGGCTGGTGTGACCATCAAAACAGCCAAAAGTAGCCTCATTAAGGCCGCTCAAACTTACGCCGCCGTGGGTATCAGCCTTGCTGATGCTTTCACGACCTGCTGGAAAGTCAAATACACGCACAATGTAGAGCGACCTTCGACTTTTATCAGATCAACGATTGATGGTAGTTTCATGCAGTTTTTCCCTGAGCCACCTTTTCCTGCGTTTTATTCGGGACATTCGGTGCAGTCGGGAGCCATGGCAACGGTATTAACAGCACTTTACGGTACTGATTTTAAGTTCGTGGATAACTCTCACGAAGGTCGAGGAATGGACAGTCAGTTGCAGGTTTTGTACAAAAACCGCACATATAGCTCGTTTTGGGAAGCTGCCGAAGAGGCTGCCTATTCAAGATTTCTGGGTGGTATTCATACCCGCCACGATAACGATACGGGTCTTGCCGAAGGTCGTAAAATCGGACAAAATGTCAATGCTTTGAAATGGAAAAAATAGACTTTTGATGAGGAATAACAAGATAAATCTTGTTATTCCTCATTTTTTGTCATCGCCAAAAAAACACCGTTTGTCCAGCCAAAGCCATCTTGGTTGGGGTACTCGCCTCCGCCCGCCGTAATATTTACGTCCATGACGTTATATTTTTCGGTCATTTTACCCGTTTGTTCAAAAACCTTCCTGTTCAGATTCAGCCAATTTGATTTGCCTTCGTTGGCCAGTTCACCAAAACCATAATTTAGTAAGCCTTTGTAAACTATCCATTGCAACGGAGCCCAACCATTGGGAGCGTCCCATTGCTGACCTGTTTGAACAAGTGTAGTTACGAAACCGCCACTTTGCAAGAATTTTTCTGATAAAATCATTGCAATTTTTTTAGCTTGTAATTTACTGGCAACCTTGAAAAAAAGTGGAAATACTCCCGCCAAAGTCAGGTGTGTTTTTTGGATATTCTGCACAAAATCATGGTCGAAATAAAAACCTTGTGCTTTGTTCCAACAGTATTTTTGAAGACTTTTCTTGCGTTTTTTTGCCAAAACTGCATACTTTTTAGCCACTTTTTCATCTTTGACCAACGAATAAGCAGCCGATAGGGTTTCTTCTAAATTAAGCAACAAACAGTTCAAATCAACGGGAATAATATCGGTCGTATGAATACTTTTGAAGTTATTGGTTTCCTGAAACCAGCGACTACTAAAATCCCAACCCGACTCGGCGGCGGCTCGCAAATGGCGATAAAGCACTTCGGGATTTTGAGTTGAGGCCTGAGCCAATTCGACATCTTCTTTGTACGACTCGGGGCGAGGCGTGCAGTTTGCGTCCCAATAACGATTCAAAATTGAGCCATCGGGCAACAGCACAACTCGGCTTATGGCATTGTTTTGCTCGGTAAGCTGCTCCGAACCTGACATCCAAAACTGGTATTCCTTTTCTAAATAAGGTAAATAATATACCAGCGTTTGTAAGTCTTTTTCTTCACTCAAAACCTTCACCATCAGAGCATAAAACGGTGGCTGCGACCGCCCAACGTAGTACGTACGATTACCGTTCGGAATGTGTCCGATGGTGGTGAGCAAATACGAAAAATTATCAACCATCGCCTCAATCATCGTAACTTTGCCCGAGGCCTGCAAGCCAAGTATCGTGAAGTAACTATCCCAGTAATAAACTTCGCCAAAACGCCCCCCGGGCACAATATAGGGTTTCGGTAAGGCAATTAGCGAACTTTGCTGCTGGTCTGGCTCACGGGTAAGTACTTCCCAAAGGGCGTGCAAATGCTGCTCGACTGTATGATCTTTATTGGTTTCGTAAGCGGCAATTTTGTTGATAGGCAGGTCGAAGTTTTCAAATATAAAACTTTTTAAATCAAAAAATTCAGTATCTTTTTCGAGTAAAAATTTATTATTTATTTCGTCCAAATCATACTTGGGTGTACAATCAGGAAACGTTTTATTGTCAGGGAAAATATTCTCAATCTGCACTTTTTCAAATAAAAGCCCCAAATCGTGGATATTCGTAAGCGTATTTTTCATTAAAAATAATAGGTATTTGTGTTATAAATTGTTGATTATCAGTTAATTATTCATACTATCTAAAAATTTTCTTTCTATCGGTGCCACGCACAGCGTGGCACCGAACTTGCTTCCTGTGTCACGCTGCGTGGCACGGGTAATGGCTTGAACTCAATGCCCCGCTGATGAATTAAATTCAACCAAAGCATTAGATTTTCGCTGGATTCGGTACATGATTTGTAGGCAAACCAACAAAATACCCATCGGAATAGGCGAAAGATAGAAGGCAGTTTGACCCGTGAAAGCATCAAAGACGTGTCCCGTAATGATAGACCCCGACGTGCCGCCCAATGCCGAAAACACCACTATCAACCCCGACATCGGACTGTGCAAATGCTTGGGCAACGAACTCAAAATAACCGAATTGATAGTCGGATAAATGGGTGCTAAAAAGATACCCATTATCGGAAAAAGATACGCTACGAGTGGAGCATTGCCCCAATTTATATCAGCCGAGGCTACTATGCCTTGCGTTAGCGGCAAAGTAAGTAGTACGAGTATGGCACAGAATATGATACAAATCGAAACCACCCAAACCCAATGAAAACGGCGAAGGGCGAAACTTGAAGCAAAGCGTCCGATGGCAAAAGCCCCTGCCAACACCGCCCCCGCCTGAATACCCATACTGGCCGAAACCTTCAGAATATCTTTATAAAACGTAGGTGTCCAGGTCTGGAAACTTTGTTCGATGAGTACAAACAAAAACACGCTCACGATAAAAACAATCACCAAGGGCAAAATAATGAGGCGGAGCATCGCCCCAAAATCAGTCATCAACGATGTACCTTCGTTTTTGGCGGCACTTTCGTCAAGTTTGGCGGTCATTAGTAGAGCAAAAGCTATCAGTGAGAGGATACCCAAAATCCAGTAAACGTTGAGCCAAGCGGGCGATTTTGGGTTATTATTATCAATGAATAAACTGAACAAAACATTGCCCAGTAGCACGCCCACCATGAAAGTACCTTCGAGAAGACCCATAAAACTTGAGTGTTCTTTGATGTCCTTGGTGATGAGGCCGATGGTAGCAAAAACCGAGATTTTGATGAGTGCAAAAGATACGCCAACGACCAAAAACAAGAGTTTAAAATGCCAAAAACCATTGGCATAAGGCACCGTAAACGAAATAATACTAACCAAGGCCAATGCTACGAGCATGGCTTTTTTGTAGCCGATTTTGGG
>JANNEN010000269.1:0-25157 GCA_031378715.1 Emticicia sp. | reverse complement strand
TTTGTATTTCGGCACTAAAACCATCTTGTATCAACGGGAAAAGCATCGAAATTGTGCGAGGAGTACCGCCAGTAAGCTGGTATAATGCCCCCAAACGCCCTCTATTTTTACGAATCAATTCTTCAAAATTGGTCTTTCCTGTAATTGTAGCTAAGTTTTGTAGCACCTCAAGACTTTCTGCAAAAGTTAGTTTTTTAAGGTATTGAATATTAAAAGCATCATAAAAAGCTGCCCCATAATCAACCGTATCGTCTATGGCTGAGGCACTCGCTCCGAGCATAATTGGGGAATTTTTGCTCATCAAAATCCCTCGCAATTGGTGTTGTTCTTCTTTGGAGATTTTATCAAAAATCAAGTTTAAGTTATCAACCAAAAGCACTGGTCGTCTGCCTATTTTTATTGTCCATTTCTCAAAAATCGCATAAATTTCATTGCTCGTTTGGTGCTTACTTTTAGCAATTTTATCTATTTCAGCATCTAAAATTTTGGTGAATTCGGTTTGCTTTTCCCTGTCCAAAGCATCGGCAAGGGCATCTAAGCAATTGAGCCAAAACTTCGAGAGTCGGTCAATATTATATTGTTCTTCGGGAAACGACAGGGCAATAAAAGTTTCGCAATGAGGCTTTTTACGAAGTTCTACGGCAATTCTGACCAATAGCGAGGTTTTGCCCATGCCTCGCTGTCCAATCACCAAATGGTGCTGGGGAATAGAATTTGTTTTTTCGTCAATGATTTTCTTGAAAATGTATTCAAAAAAAGCAATGCGAGTAACAAAACTCAGCTCAATTTCCTCATCGGTCAATCGTCCAGGATTGAAGAAACCTATTTTGGTTAAATTTAATTTCTTTATCATTTCACAAATCGGTTAAACCAAAAATCTCTCAACAAAGGCGAGCGAAAAAGGTATAAATTGTTTTGTTCCATCAAATATCCATCGTTTTTGAGCATATACAAAAGCGAGCTAACTTTCTTCTCAACTTCCTCCGAATCTGCAATCGTTTTGGACAGCACAGCCACCAAATTTTTTCTTTTGCTACCCTCTTTTGCTTGGCAAATATGCCGTAATAAAGTAAACGCTACACCACTCAAATCGCCATATTGTTCATCAATTCGTTCTATCCAAGTATTAAAATGTTTCTCTTCAATCAAGGCATTGTATGCAGATGTAACTATTTGATTATCAATGGTTAAGCCTTCAATTTTATGCAAATAATTGATTTTTTCAAACATTAATTGAAGAAAAAAAGGCAAACAAAATGACAGTTTTTCGATAATTGCCTCTTGCATTTCGGGTGTCAAAGGCACGCCATTATCATTGCTGAGTTTTTGCAACATTGCTTTGCTGGTTTTGGCATCAAATGATTTTAAAAAATAATCAGAAGTATCATTGATAGCATCGCTTATGTGGTGCGTAAAGGTGAAGTTTTCGATGCCAACCGAACTACAAAAAATCCAGCGAATTTTTGAACCAGATTTTATGCGTAAATCTCGCATCCAGTGCAAAAACGAGGCAACATTTCTCCGCCCATTTTCTTGATTGATGATATTTGAAAGCAAAACCGTGAGTTCGTCCATAAAAATCAGCGTTGGTTTTTCATGGTCAAGTAAATTTGCTAATTGTTTACAAACGTCTTCTTTGTGATTTTGCCAATCCAAAGAAACCTTCACGTCGTTATACTCGAAACTTGGCTTGAATTGTTTTAAGAAATCAAATAATTTCCCACCATTTTCTTTGATTTTTTCCCAGTAAGACAGTCTTTTGAGTTCATCTACCAACGTTTCTACGAATTCTTTTTCTCCAGTATTTTTTTCAAGGTTTATCGAAATCGTTTGCCAGTCTTCACTTTTGGCTTTTTCTAAAAGTTTTAGAGCAAAAGATGTCTTTCCGACCCTTCTTGGCGAAGGGAAAACCAAATTATTACCTGATTTGATTAGCTCCCATACATAATCAAATTCGTTGTTTCGCCCAAAGAAATCATCACCAGTAACAGGTGGGCCAATAATATTTTTCATAAAGTTGCTTTTTTAGTTTAACAACGCAAAGTAATATACAAATTTGCACATATGCAAATTTGTATATATGCAAATTTGTATATTTTAAAAAATGTTCCCAAATTAGTAGAGTAAAATTAAAAAATCACCTAAATTTGACCATAAATAACTCTTTTTCTCGTTTATACCAATGAAATACCTTAGCATTTCTCTTTTTTTAGCATTCACACTATATTTCAACACAACTAACGCCCAAACGGCCGAACTTAAAAACAAAATTGAACAGATAACCAAAGGCAAAAAAGCCAAAGTTGGCGTAGCAATTTTAGATTTTGACGGCAAAGAATCTTTGGACGTTTACGGAAATGACCATTTTCCGATGCAAAGTGTTTTTAAATTTCACTTGGCTTTGGCGGTGCTGAACCAAGTTGATGCGGGAAAGTTTGCTTTGAATCAGAAAATATTTATCAGTAAGGCCGATTTAAAACCAAATTGGTGGAGTCCGTTGAAAGATAAGTATCCCAATGGTGAGGTCGATTTACCTTTGAGCGAAGTGCTTGGTTTTACGGTTTCGCAGAGTGATAACCTTGGTTGTGATATTTTATTCAAATTGTTGGGCGGCCCCAAAAACGTCGATAATTATATGCGTTCGCTGGGTATTAAAGATGTGGCTATTGTATCGAACGAAGAGATAATGCAGGCTGATTGGAATGTGCAATATGAAAATTATAGCTCACCACTTGCCGCAGTCCAATTACTCGAAAAATTTCACAAGAAAAACATTTTGTCAAAGTCGAGTTATGATTTTCTTTGGAAAACAATGGTAGAAACCACCACGGGGACAACCAAAATCAAGGCATTATTGCCCAAAAATGCTGTTCTTGCTCATAAAACTGGTTGGTCGGGGTCGAACAAAGATGGCTTAACGGGAGCAACGAACGACATCGGAATCATAACGCTACCGAGCGGCAAGCAGTTTGCGATTGCAGTTTTTGTAACCAATTCGATGGAAAAAGAAGCGATTAATGATGCAATGATTGCCGAAATCGGGAAGGTAACCTATGACTATTTTTTGGCAAAGAAATAAATGAAAGGGTTACTCAAAAACTTTAGTCAGATCAAGTTCGATATTCAAAACGGTATCTTTCAAAATTTCGTTTTCGTGAAAAAAGCTTTAATGATACGGACTGTCATAAACCAAGATTGCTTGTAAAGACGGAACAACTATCCAGCAAGATTTTACGCCAAAAAAGAAATACGGCTCTAATTTTTCGACCATTTCTTTGGTACTTTGCGAAGCCGACTGAATCTCAACGGCAAGCAACGGGGCATCTTCACGCTTTGCTGGATCATTTTTGTAATCAAGTTTTTGACGTGGATACAAAATTAAGTCGGGTGTACTTCCATTGGGTTGCGTAGCAAGCGATACTTCGCTTAGTACTCTAAGTTTTTCTTGATATTTTAGTCTGAGTTCAAATATCAAATTTGATTGAATCGCTCCGTGAATATATGTAGGCATAGGTTTTCCTCGTTCTTTTTCGTAGTCAGAGATTTGACTCCCAACCTCAGTTTCGACTAATAATTCCATGATTATCGCTGTTTTTTTTCAAATATACTAAAAAAACAAAATGCAATAGTTTTTTTTACCCAAAACTCCCTTTTTTCTCCTAAATTTGGGTATTATTTATCATTCATTTTAGCACAAGGAAAAGTGGCCCGACCCTCAAAAGAAGAATTAGTCAAGCAAATAAAGGAAACTCCCTTAAACCGACAATACAACCAAATCAAGTCAAAATATCCTGGGGCGATGTTGCTTTTTCGGGTCGGTGATTTTTACGAAACTTTTGGCGAAGATGCTATTCGTGCCTCCAAAATCCTCGGAATCGTACTCACACGCCGCAATAACGGCGGAGCTCAGGAAGAATTGGCGGGTTTTCCGCACCACTCGATTGATACTTATTTGCCCAAATTGGTGCGGGCGGGCGAGCGGGTGGCCATCTGCGACCAACTCGAAGACCCCTCAACGGCCAAGGGGATTGTCCGACGGGGAGTAACCGAACTCGTTACGCCTGGGGTTTCGTTCAACGACAATGTGCTAAACCACAAACAAAATAATTATCTCGCATCTATCCATTTCTCAAAGCCCGATTATTTCGGTATTTCGTTTCTTGATGTGTCCACGGGCGAGTTTTTGACCACCGAAGGCAGCACCGCTTATATTGACAAATTACTCCAAAGTTTTGCTCCGTCGGAGGTGCTTTATTGCAAAAAATACCGTGGTGAATTTCAAACACTTTTTGGTGATAAATTCAACGAATTTACGTTTGAAGATTGGGCTTATAAATACGATTTTGGCTATAATTTACTCCTAAATCACTTCAAAGTAACAACTTTGAAGGGTTTTGGCGTGGAGGCTATGCCCGATGGTATTATTGCGGCGGGCGTAATTTTGCGATACTTAGTCGATACCGAACACCGAGAAATGGGGCATATTTCTCGCCTCACTCGCCTTGATGAAGACAAGTACGTTTGGCTTGATAAATTTACGATTCGCAACCTCGAACTGGTTTTTGCCCAGCACGAGGGCGGCGTTCCGTTGATTCAAGTGCTTGACCAAACCATTACACCGATGGGTGCAAGATTGCTCCGAAAATGGTTAGTTTTGCCACTAAAAGAACGCTCGCTGATTCAAGAAAGGCTCGATACGGTGGAGTTTTTTGTAAAAAACGAAGAGATTTTAGAGCAACTCACCAATCTACTTAAACCGATTGGAGATTTGGAAAGACTCATTTCAAAAGTGGCCGTTCGGCGTATCAATCCCCGTGAATTAGTGCAGTTGAAAAGGGCTTTATTGCAAATCGAACCCATCAAAAAACAGTTGGCTTTGGGTGCAGAAAAGTTTGCTGTTTTGCAAAAATACATCACGCAACTCACTGACTGTCAGTATCTTATCAATAAAATAGAAAAAGAATTGCGAGATGAAGCCCCCGTTGTGACCAACCAAGGCAACATGATAAAATCGGGCGTTGATGCCGAACTTGACGACTTGCATAAAATTGCTTTTTCGGGTAAAGATTTCTTGATAGAAATACAAAATCGGGAAGCTACCCGCACCACGATACCGTCCTTAAAGATTTCGTATAATAAGGTTTTTGGGTATTATTTGGAGGTTTCCAATGCCCACAAAAACAAGGTACCGCCCGAGTGGATTCGTAAGCAAACCCTCGTGAACGCCGAGCGATATATCACGGAAGAATTGAAGATTTATGAAGAAAAAATCCTGACGGCTGAATCGAAAATCTTTGAAATCGAATACCGAATTTTTAACGAATTGGTGCTTACCGCCAATGAGTTTGTGGCACAAATTCAGCAAAATGCCCGAGTCGTTTCTATCCTTGATGCCCTTGCTTCATTTGCCAAAACTGCCGTAAAAAACAAATATTGCAAACCGCAAGTAACTGATAGCAAGGTACTTAACATCAAAGAGGGGCGACACGCCGTCATTGAGCAACAGCTACCTTTGGGCGAAGCGTATATTCCGAATGACTTGTTTTTGGACGACCAAACCCAGCAAATCATCATCATCACGGGGCCAAACATGGCGGGAAAATCGGCTTTACTTCGCCAAACGGCCTTGATAGTATTGATGGCACAAGTGGGTAGTTTTGTTCCTGCCGAAAGTGCCGAATTGGGCATTGTTGATAAAATTTTTACAAGAGTCGGGGCAAGTGATAATCTCTCCCGTGGCGAATCTACTTTTATGGTAGAAATGACCGAAACGGCTTCGATTTTGAATAATTTGAGCGACCGAAGCCTGATAATTATGGACGAGATCGGGCGGGGAACGAGTACTTACGATGGTGTAAGTATTGCGTGGAGTATTGCCGAGTATTTGCATAATCATCAAAAATGCAAGCCCTGGACACTTTTTGCGACTCATTACCACGAATTGAATCAATTAGCCGAAGAGTTTGGTCGTATCAAAAACTTTAATGTGGCCGTAAAAGAATTGGCCAATAAAGTAGTATTCTTGCGTAAACTAAAAGAAGGCGGCAGCGAACACAGTTTCGGAATCCACGTGGCACAAATCGCAGGAATGCCGCAATCAATCGTGCTGCGTGCCAACGAGATTTTGCACCACCTCGAAAAAGACCACATCAAAGAAAATAACAAGGAACGCATCAAGGAAGCACCAAAAAACAATTTTCAGTTGAGTTTTTTCGAGCCGCAAGACCCAAAAACCGAAGAATTAAAAGCAAAACTAAAAGCCCTCGATGTCAATACGATTTCGCCAATTGAGGCTTTATTGAAGCTCAATGAGTTGGTAAAGTTGGTGTAGGTGAATGTGCTAATGTGTTGATTATAAGTAACTTACACGGTAACAAACGCTGGCAGGGTTTTGAACCCTGCCAGCGTTAATTTGCGTAAAAACCATATCTAAAAAATAAAAACTACTTATACAATTCATTAAAAGCCTTCTCGTACTTATCGCCAACTTTCCATTTTGGAGCAGTTGGGCGGTCGGCAATTAATCGAGCCGAAAAAATATAGGCTTGGCAATATTTAACCAAATAATTATAGTTTACCGTTTCGGGGCTATCGGCTACTTGGTGATAATACTTGCCAATTTCGGCATCGAAAGCCGTAAAGCCTGGGGCAAAATTTGGTGAGGGAATACCTTTTATTGCCAAATTTACATTATCTGAGCGGTCAAAAAGATTTTGTTCGGGAGCGGGGTCATTGATGGCCGTTAGTCCAAAAGCCTTTGCTCCCGCTTCAATTAGTGGCTGAACATCGGTACGGTCGAAACCAATAACCGTAACTTTCGTGGTATCGTTATAACCCGCACCATCACAATTAAGGTTATAGACACATTGTTTGAGTGGCACGAGCGGGTGTTCGGCGTAATATTTACTACCCAAAAGTCCGATTTCTTCGCCCGTGTAGGCAATAAACAAAATTGAGCGTTTGGCTGGTTTTTGGGTAAATGCTTTTACAGCCGATAAGACAGCCGTTGTACCGAAAGCATTATCTCTGGCACCATTGAAAATCGTATCACTTTCGCTTACTCGGCTACCCTTTTTAGCCGTGCCAACGTGGTCGAAGTGGGCAGTAAGCACCACGTACTCGTTTTTAAGAACGGGGTCAGAGCCTTCCAAAACCCCCAAAACATTATACGACATCACCGCTTTTTTGGTAACTTCATCGACATTCAAACTGAGCGTAGCAAGTGTTTCTTTGGCAAATTTTTTCAGATTTGTATTACTCACCCAAATATGCGGAATATCGCTAAGTACTTGACCATCAGGGGCTAAACTTAGTTTTTCGCCCCCCATAAAGTTAGTGATTGCCCCCCAAGGATATTTCAAATTGTATAATTGAATAAAGGCAGCAGCACCATTTTTGGCAGCAAATTCAATCTTTTTTGATGAGCCTCTAAGATTTTCGTTCGGGTCATCACTATTGGGAATACCCAGTTGGGCAACCACAATTTTGCCTTTCACGTCGATTCCTTTGTAGTCGTCTTGCTTGTCATCGACCCAGCCGTAACCCACAAAAACTACGGGTAAGTTTTCTAATTTCGTGGCAGCCCCCGACAGCATAATGAAATCTTTTGTTAATTTCAGGGTGTCGTTTCCTGCGTAAATTTCTCCTTTTTTGGTGGGTTTCACTAACTCAAAAGGTACGGGTTGCAAATAATCTTTTTGGTTATTGGGGGTTTTCAAACCATGCAAACGAAACTGCTCGGCAATGTAGCGAGCCGTAACGTTATTGGTAATTTCGCCCGTACGGCGGCCCAACATTTCGTCCGATGCAATGAAGCGGAGGTGGGCTTCGATTTCATTTTTGGATAATTTATATTCGGGAAGTTTTCGGATCGCCGAACCGTTGATATTTTGTGCATTTACCCCAAAAATAATGCAAGTTAGGAGTAGTAATAGATATTTGGTTTTCATTTGTAGATGTTTTTGGTTTTGAATAGTAGATTTCAAGAAAAAGCAATTTTGAAAATTACTCTACTGCATGAGTTCTAAGGCTTTTGTGACATCGGTCGTTGGTAATTGACAAGTTTTATCGAAACATACATATATTGTGGTTTCGTTCTCGTTTATTGTGGTTTCGTTCTCGTTCGTTGTTCGGTTTAGTAACAAGGGTAAATTTGAAACGGTTTTTGTACCGACAAATATTTTATTCGGCATAAAATCTGCATCAATTTGCTTTCTTATTTCGTCCAGATTCTGTCCTACGATAGCTACTTCGGCAGTTGGTCTGGCGTGCTGTGTTGCCAAGCACGCCCACTGCGTCACCCACTGTGAGTCGGCCAAAATAATATTTTTCATTTTGGCTAACATCAAATTACTGATTTCGATGAAATCGTTTCTACCTAACAGTAGCCCCAAATTGTATAAATTCGTGGCCATCATTGAGTTAGAGGCGGGTACTACATTATCGAAAATTTCTTTCTTGCGGGCAATCAATTTCTCGCCCTGACTATCAGTAAAATAGAAAAATTCGTCTTCTGTATCATAAAAATTAGCAATCGTATAATCGGTTAGCATTTCGGCCTCGTGGAGCCAATTTTCATCAAATGTAACTTGATAAAGTGCTGTGTATGAGTCGATTACGCTGGCGTAATCTTCGAGATACGCCACGATATTTGCCTTGCCATTTTTATAATTATGCCAAAGTCCCCTACCCTCTTTTCCGTCTGCGGTTTGAACTTTAATACTCATTTTTTCTTTGATGAAAGTCGCATTTTTGAGAGCTAATTCCAGGAATTTTGGCGTACCAATATAGCGATAAGCATCAACCAAACCTTTGAGCATTAGGCCATTCCACGAACACAGGATTTTATCATCAAGTCCTGGGCGGGTTCTTTTTGCTCGAAAATCAAAGAGTTTTTGTTTAATTTCTTGACTCAACGGGAATCCATTTTCCATGAAATCACGGCTTTCGAGATGCACTACATTATTGCCGTGTTCCCAGTTTCCTTGCTCCGAAAACTCAAAAGTTTCGCAAAAAGCAGCGGCATCTTCTCCCAAAATCTGTTCAATTTCGGCTTTTGTCCAGACATAAAACTTTCCTTCTTCGCCTTCACTATCGGCATCAAGTGCGGAATAAAATCCACCTTCGGGGCTGGTCATTTCTCGTTCGAGCCATTCGATGGTTTCGGTTACTTTTTCTTTATAAAATTTATCTTTCGTAAGAGCATAAGCCTCTGAATATAAGGAAGTTAGCTGTCCGTTGTCGTAGAGCATTTTCTCAAAATGTGGCACTTTCCAATCTTCATCGGTCGAATAACGAGTCCAGCCGCCGCCGATGGTGTCATAAATTCCGCCCAATGCAACTCTATCAAGCGTATGAATGAGGTGCTGATAAGCTCGTTCGTCTTTGGTGGAGGCATAATATCTGAGCAAAAACTTCCAAATACTCGGCATCGGAAACTTCGGACTGCGATTCATGCCGCCTTTCTCGAAATCAAAGTCTTTGTGGAGTCGATTAAAAATTGTCGTAAGTTCAGCTTCCGAGATTTTCAGCCCATCGTCCGAAATATCCATTTGATATTTATCAGTTTCTTTGGCGTGCATATTTTGGGTGAATCCTTCGGCCGATTTTTGGAGTTTTTCACGGTCGCCACGAAAAGCATTACTGATACTTTCGACCAAATTTGCCCAATTCGGGGCAGGAAAATACGTGCCACCGTAAAAAGGTTTGGCATCGGGCATCAAAAAAACATTGAGCGGCCACCCCCCACGCAGCCCCATGGCTTGCAGAGCGTCCATGTAAATTGCATCGACATCGGGGCGTTCTTCCCGATCAACTTTGATGCAGACGAGATGCTCGTTCATGATTTCGGCAATGGCTTCATTCTCAAACGATTCTCGCTCCATGACGTGGCACCAATGACAAGCCGAATAGCCGATACTGACCAAAATCGGTTTGTCTTCGGCCACGGCTTTTTGCAGGGCTTCGTTGCCCCAAGCGTACCAGTTTACGGGATTTTGGGCGTGTTGGAGTAAATACGGACTGGTTTCGTTGATGAGTTGGTTGGGCATTTTTTGGGTAAAGTTATAAATTTTTGAAGATATTATAACTCTTAGGAATGAGAAACAAAGATTTTGTGCAGAATTTTATTTAGATATTCCTTTAAAATTACAAAACTTAAACAGATTCAGCTTGTTTTTATAAATTTAAAACCAATTCAATTTCAAAAGTTTCTATATTAAACTTCCTGCCAAAGTAGTTTTTATCGAACAATAAATTGAGTCGTTTTTTTGAATTTACCAAGCCGATTTCGCCTTTTTTATAGCATGAATACCGTTAGTCTAAGTAATTGAACCTTTGGTCTAATAAAGTTTTTAAGATTAAAAATAAGTATCAAACTTGTGAAAATAAATTTCCCGCATACAATTTAAACCAAATATTGCCATGAAATCACTTTATTTCTTTTTAATGCTCATTAGCGTATCATCATTTGCACAAAACATAACTTTGAAAGGCAAGGTTATGGACGAAAAAACAAAATCTCCCGTCGCTTTCGCCACGATTTCGCTCATGAATGTTACAGACACAAGTTTTGTAAAAGGAGACCTGACGGATACCCTCGGCCGCTACGCATTGGTTGGACTAACGGCGGGCAAATATTTTGTTTCTGTTAGCTCCTTGGAGTATAAACCATTCATGAGTGGTCCGTTTGAAATCAATCAATCTACTGATTATGAGTCGATTATGATGCAAATCGACGAAAAATTATTGGCTGAAGTCAAAGTAACTGCCACAAAACAAGCCTTTGAGCAACAATTTGGCAACTTTATAGTAAACGTAAACTCCAAGGTTTTCAAAACGTCCGTTGATGCCGTCGATATACTAAAACGCTCGCCTGGCGTAATCGTTGATGGTTCGGGCAATATCACTTACCGACAGACTTCGCCCAAATTGCTGTTTGACGGCAAGGATTTGAGAATGTCGGCCGAGCAAGAAAAAGCCTACTTACGCACCCTCACACCAGATATGATAGAAACGATTGAACTCATGCCTTCGCCACCTGCAAAGTACGAGTCGTCGTGGCAAACGATTATTAACATCAAACTAAAAAGGGATAAAACTTTGGGCTATTTGGGTAGTGTTTTTGTGAATTTCAGACAAGGCAGATTCAGCAACACCAGCATAGGAGGCAATCTGAGTTACAAAACCAAGAAAATGGCGTACTCACTCACATTGGGTTTAGATGATTCGAATTGGTGGCAGACATTGGACGATGACCGTACTTTTACGAAGGGTGATAAAATCAATAAAATACAGGGCAATAGTTTCATAAAAATGCCAACGCAATCGCTTAATTATACGGCGGGCGTTGAATATATTATCAACACAAAAAACAGCATTGATTTCAAAATTACTAATGGTTATAATCAGTCTTTTGGTGCTACAAACGGCACGTTAAACTTGCAATTTGCCAACCAAAGACCACAAAAATTGATAAGTGCCAATGCCATGACGGAGTACTCAAAATCGCTCACGGGCATTGTGGGCTATAAATATATTAACAAAGGCAAAGAATTTGTGGCAGAGTTTGCCATTGCAGATAATAACCTCAACGGTACGCAAAATTTAAAAGCCGATTCGTATTTTAATGATGTAAAAGCCAGATTTTCTAACCAAAAAAACGGCCAAAGTTCGGGTGCAGACTTCAAAACGATTAGTTTAAATTACAGCCAAATAATCAAAAAGAAATACCAGTTTGAAACGGGCATCAAGATAAATCGAGTGGGCAATTCGGCCATGATTACTTTTGATACTTTAACCAATTTTGACAAACAGACTTTTACCAAGGATAACACTCGCTCAAACGAATTTTTGTTCGATGAAGGTATTAATATGGGTTTTGTCCAAATCAGCCGCCAGTTCAAAAAACTGAGCATGGTGCTGGGCGTTCGGGCAGAAAACACCGTTACGAATGGCCGCTCCGTCACGATAGATTCTACCGTGAAGCGTAACTTTTGGAATATCCTGCCAACTGCTACTTTTCAATATAAAATAGATGATAAAAACAGCATTAGTTTGGCCTCAACCAGTAAATTATCTCGCCCAGGCGTATGGGCTTTGAATCCTTTTCCGTTTTTTGTGGATCCCTATACGTACGCCCTCGGAAATCCCTTTTTACGCCCAACGGTTAGAAATAATTTTGAAACAAATTATACACACAAAAATACTATCTTCACAATCAGCCACAGTTTAATCCAAAATGATATTAGTCAATTACTAATTTTTGATGAAAAAACAAACGCTTCAAATTGGCAGCAATACAACGTAAAACTTACGAACACGACGCAAGCGAGTTTTTATTCACAGTACAACATCAAAAAATGGTGGACTACCCAAATCTGGACTGGTCTGAGTTATGGCAGAATGAATACGCCAGTGCAAGGGCAGAATGCTGCCGTGCAAGGTTTTGCGTACAGTTTGTGGAATCAGCAGACTTTCAATTTGCCAAAAGGTTGGAACCTCGAAACGTCGCTGAGTTATGCAGCTCCGAGCAATGCCAATTATTTTCAAAACAAAACGATGTATAACTGGTCGGTGGGGCTTCAAAAATCGTTGATGAAAGGAAAAATGAATTTTCAGGCATTTATGAATGATATTTTATACACCAATAATTTTGTTGGAAAAATGATTTTGCCAGGTACCGTCAATAAATTTAGTAACATTGGTGATTCTCGTTGGCTGAGGTTGCGATTGTCTTATAATTTTGGTAAATCTACTTTTCAAGGTAGCAACAGAAAATCCAGTGCCTCAGAAGATGCAGCGAGGATAAAAAAGTAGTGTTTGACCAGAATAAAAAACCCAAAATATACGCTAAAATCAAAGAACAAAATTGCGTCTTTTTTTTGATAAACTCAATAGAAATTACTACTTTCGGGTGAAGTTGAACATTCTGTAACACAAAATGTTTAGTTTCTGTAAAATAGTTTTCATAGAAATTTTTATGCAAAAAATGTCAAAAAATAGCACAATCAAAATAGCATTTTGTTCTATTCTAATCCTTTCGGTTTTTGTGATGGGATTTAAGGTATTGTCTTTTGAAGAACCTAAGTTTTCACTCGAAAAATACCAAGTCGAAGATGGTTTTGAGTTGCGTATGATAGCCTCCGAGCCATTCTTGACAGCTCCCGTGAGCATGGATTTTGATAGCAAAGGTCGAATGTGGGTGGTAGAAATGAACGGTTATATGCCCAATTTGGAGGGTATCGGCGAGGAAACCCCCAATGGAAGAATAACGATACTGGAAGATTTTGATAAAGATGGCGTAACCGACCACACCAAGGTATTTTTGGATAAACTGGTCTTGCCGAGGGCTTTGGCTCATGTATATGGCGGGTTGCTATACACCAATGGGTCCGAGCTTTGGTTTGTCGAAATAAAAAACGATAAGCCTGGTAAAAAAACACTCGTAGATGCCATTTATGCCGAAGGCGGGAATGTAGAGCATACCTCCAACGGCTTGATGATGAACATTGATAACTGGATTTATAATGCCAATTATAATTTTAGGTATCGCTTACAAAATGGAAAGTGGCTCAAAGAACCAACCTCCGATCGGGGGCAGTGGGGCATCACGAAAGATAATTTTGGCAGGCTTTATTTCAATAATAATAGCACCCAATTACAGGGCGATTTTGTGCTGCCCAATCGGGTAATAAAAAATAAATATTTCAAACCTTCATTGAGCGAAAGTAAAAAACTGACCACAAATAGAGTTTTTCCGATTCATCAAACGTCGGTCAATCGGGGATACCAAAAAGGGGTTTTGGACGAAAATGGCTTGCTTAAAGAAGTTACGGCCGCTTGTGGGCCAATGATTTATCGAGGAGCGGCATTCCCCGAAAGTTATAATCAAAATGCGTTTGTGTGCGTTCCCGAGGCGAATCTTATCAAACGCAATACACTAAACTTTGCAAGCATTCAGACAACCGCCACCCAAGCCGTCGAAGGAAAAGAGTTTATTGCTTCGACCGATGAGGGTTTTCGCCCAGTAAATCTATTCAACGGCCCCGACGGAGCAATCTACGTTGTGGATATGCACCGAGGCATTATTCAGCACAAAGCCTACATTTCGCAGTACCTTGCCGAGCAGTTGGGCATCAAAAAATTAGATACTTTACAGAACGCGGGGCGAATTTTGAAAGTGACGAACAAAGCCACTAAGCCAATTTTGCTACCTAATTTGGCAAAAGCCACAAGTCTGGAATTGGTGGCGTTGCTTAGTCACCCAAACGGCTGGCTGCGTGACCGTTCGCAGCAGATTTTGATTCAAAAGAAAGATATTTCGGTCGTGAAGCAATTAGCTGATTTAACTAAAATCAATAACGAATTTGCTTCGGCTATTCATGCTCTTTATGTTTTGGAGGGAATGAACGCTCTTAATTTTGCTCGTTTGAGCGACATCGTTGGTCAGTCAAAAAGCCCCCAAACCATTGCTCACGCTTTGGGGCTTTTGGAACGCTTTTCTTCGGCCCAAAATATTGCCAAAATGAAAACCAATGCCACCCAATTATTGGCACAAAACAATGGTACAATAGACCTGTATTTATCAATGTCGCTCAGTGCTTGGCTTAAAGTTTCGGAGGCTGATTTCTTGCCAATTTTAACCGAAATTGAACAGAAATACGCCAAAGAGGGCATTTTTCAAGAAACAATAATGAGCAGCCTTGAAGGCAAAGAGGAACTTTACTTAAAAACGATGCGTCCGAATGATTTATTGAAAACTAATCTAACTACAACAATAACCAACCGCCAGAAAAAGGAACTAAATCCAATTTTTGTTGTCCAAACGAACGTTGTTGATAACCGAACCAAGGGCTTGCAGATGTACCGAAGTATTTGTGCCACCTGCCACGGAGCCGATGGTAAAGGTATTGATCAATTAGCTCCGCCACTCAAAGGCTCGGAGTACATTGATGGCTCAATGAAACGATTGGCCGCAATTATTTTGCATGGTATCAGCGGGCCGATTAGTGTCAATGGCAAGCAGTATCAGTTGAACAACGAAATGCCTGGATTACTCAATAATCAAGCGATAAGCGACGAAGACATTGCCGACATTATTCGATTTACTCAAAATGCCTTTGCCAAAGAAGGCAAGAATATTACGGCAAATGATATAAAGAAATTGCGAGCTAAAAAACCCGCAGATGGCGTACTTTTCAACGAAAAACAACTTCTCGAAGATGATTTTGAAAAATAAAATTCTGTGTTCTATGATTGATTAAAAATAATCGAAGCGTCGGTCGCTTGAAATAAAAAGCCATCATGCAGCGTGCAAAGATGGCTTTTTTTGATGCAAATACTTTGACAATGACAACCATTGACTGTCTTATTGACTACTCATTATTTCGCCCACCTTGACGATTTTTTATTTCTTCTCTTTTTTGGGCTTGCCAAGCGTCAAACTTTGTTTTTTGTTCATCAGTCATCAGGGCTTTTATTTGCGTTTGATTTGCATCGTTGGCTGCTTTAATATCCTGACGCATGGTTTTTTTATCAGTATTTTCCATGCCTTTTTCTCTAATTTCATCAATTTTCTTGAAGTATTCGAGCTGAATCACCCGAATCTTTGCTGATTGGTCGGCGGTCAGTCCCAATTCTTTGTTTAGGCTCCGTACGTACATTTCGGCTCGCTCCTCGGCATTTCTTTTGGGCGTTTTCTGAGCAAAACTACATAGTGTGGCCAACAGAATAGCCATAATCAAACAGATTTTTTTCATTACTTTTATAAAATTTAATTGTTATCATTCTTTGACAAAATAAAGTATTTTTGGTTTAATATCAACTCTTTACAGGTAAGTACAGGATATTCAGCATGGCACATTAGGTTATATTTATATTATTCAAGAAAACTCACAAAGAATCAATGAAAACAGCAACAACATTGCCGAATCCACGCCGAGATTTTATCAAGCAATCGGCGGCCGCATTTGCGGGCATAATGGTTTTTCCAAGATTTGTGCTGGGCGGTTTAAAACCCGACGGCACAAAATATATTGCTCCGAGCGATGTCATTTCGCTGGGCTTGATTGGGTGCGGTAAGCAAGGCCGAATCCTTAGTAATTTCTTTCTGAATACAAACGAATGTCGCATTACGGCACTAAGCGAAGTTTATAAAGCCAAAGCCCAACTTATTCAAGAGCGAATAAAGGCAACCTACGAAAAAAACGGAAAATTGGGTGATTTTACCGAAATCCCTGTGTATAATGATTTCAGAGAACTGCTCGCTCTCAAAAACGTTGATGCCGTCATCATCGCAAGCCCCGACCACTGGCACGCAGCTATGGCCGTGCGGGCGGCCGAAGCAGGCAAGGATATTTATTGTGAAAAACCTTTATCGCTGACCATAAAAGAAGGTCGGGCGATGGTAAGTGCTACTCGTAAGCACAGCCGAGTTTTTCAAACGGGTAGTATGCAGCGATCGTGGCCTGAGTTTCGACAAGCCGTTGAGCTGATCCGAAATGGATACATCGGTGAGATAAAAAGCATTAAGGTAAATATCGGAAAACCGCCCGTTGTCTATAATTTGCCCGAGGAAGCAATGCCCGAAGGTTTGGATTGGAACAAATGGCTGGGACCGAATGAATTTAAGGCTTTTAATGCCGAACTGGCCCCGCCGACATCGAAAGATGTGTATCCAAACTGGCGAGGCTACAAGGAATTTGGCGGCGGAGGCATGACCGACTGGGGGGCTCACATGTTTGATATTGTTCAGTGGGTATTGGATATGGACAGCAGCGGCCCAGTAAAAGTATTTGCCCCCGATGGTGGCGAACACCCTTTTCTGACTTACGAATATGCCAATGGCGTGACCATGACCCACGAAAAATGGGAATGGAACAACGGTGTCTGGTTTACGGGTACCGAAGGCGAACTAAAAATTGCCCGTGGGAAATTAGAAACTACGCCCGCATCGCTCAAAGACAAAATAATTGGAGAAACCGAAAAGCGGGTCTATAAAAGCGAGAATCATTACAAGGATTTTTTGGGGGCTATGCGTAGCCGAAAAATGCCAGTCTGTGATGTTGAAGTCGGGCATCGCACGGCCTCAGTTTGTACAATAGGCAATATTGCTTACGACTTAAAACGCCCGCTAATCTGGAATCCGAAGAAAGAAATATTCAAGAATGATAGCGAAGCCAACGCCCTTCTTGGCAGAAAAATGAACACCGAATGGGGGATAAAATTATAGATAACTACTTGATTATTAAGTTTTTATGAAAACATTAAAAGTTTGAGCATATTGATTTCCCGAAGATCTGAATCTTCGGGAAATTTTTTGTAAAAATGTTTGCATTTGCCCCATTAAAAAAAACGGTTAAGCCCTCTTTTTATACCACGATTATATTGCTTTTTTTCTGAAAGATTCATTTTTTTCGTCGTTATTGAAGTTGGGTAACACGCATTTATTCAAAATCTTCGGTTTTCGATGACTTATGGCACACAATTTACTTGACTTACCAGTTTTTTCTATCAAAATATGGCTAATTTTGACAGCGAAATCAATAAAAATCATTCTGAAAACCAAATTATGTCCGCTCCACTTGCCGAACGCCTACGCCCCAAGAAATTAGAAGATTATATCGGACAGTCACATATTCTGGGTAAAAACAAACCGCTTCGTACGGCCATCGAAGCTAACCTCGTGCCTTCGATGATATTGTGGGGGCCGCCTGGCACGGGCAAAACCACGCTCGCTTTGCTCATTGCCGAAGCCACCAAGCGGCAGTTTCATCAACTCAATGCTGTAAGTTCGGGCGTGAAAGAATTGCGTGAAGTTATCAGCAAAGCGTCGGGGCTTTTTCCGCCGATTGTGTTCATCGACGAAATTCACCGCTACAATAAATCGCAGCAAGATTCGCTGCTGACGGCGGTCGAAAAAGGACACATTACGCTCATCGGTGCAACGACCGAAAATCCCTCTTTTGAATTAAATAGTGCGGTACTTTCCCGCTGTCAGGTGTATATTTTAGAAGGTTTTGGCGAAAAAGAACTCCGAGAACTAACCGACCGAGCTTTGCGAGAAGACATTGTTTTGAAAGAAAAAAATATTAAAATCGCTTCCTACGATTCCCTGATGCGGGTTTCGGGCGGAGACGGGCGAAAACTATTGAATCTTTTGGAGTTGATTACGTTTTCGTTTCCGCCCGATGCCGAAATTTTGATAGACGACGAACTGGTGGAAAACGTTGCCCAACGTAACATTGCTCGCTACGACAAATCAGGTGAACAACACTATGATATTATCTCAGCGTTTATCAAATCTATTCGTGGCTCTGACCCAAACGCCGCACTTTATTGGATGGCTCGCATGATTGTAGCGGGCGAAGACCCCGAGTTTATCGCTCGCCGATTGTTGATTTTAGCCTCCGAAGATATTGGTAATGCCAACCCGACGGCCGTCATTATGGCCAATAATTGTATGCAGGCCGTAAAACTAATCGGCTATCCTGAATGTAGAATTGTACTTTCGCAAACGGCCATTTATTTGGCAACTTCGCCCAAGTCAAACGCCTCTTACGTGGCCATCGAAGCAGCGATGGCTTTGGCCGAAAAAACCTCGCATTTATCCGTACCCTTAGCACTCCGTAATGCTCCAACGAAGCTAATGAAACAGATTGGTTACGGTAAAAACTACCAATATTCGCATAATTACGAAGGAAATTTTGCCAAACAAAACTTCCTGCCCGATGAGCTAAAAGGCACAAAACTCTACGAACCAAGCAATAACGCCCGTGAAAACGAACTCAGAAAACAACTCCAAACTTGGTGGGCGGAGTGGTATGGATATTGACAATGCTGGCAATTTAAGGAATTTATCTACGCCAACGCTGGCAGGGGTTTTTGAACCCTGCCAGCGTTGAAACTGAGATTAATTAAATTTTGAAACTATCTAAAAACCTTAGATTGACAGCATTAATGGATATTGTGGGGTGAGATGGTTTCAGAATAAAAGTGAAATTTCTTGGGTCACGGACTTTTGCATAAAACTATCTCAGAATTAGACAAACAGTTGATTATTTTAGACAGATTTTCAGTCAAAAACAACTTCATATTCCTCCGTCTTGAAACCCACCGCCAAAATCTTATCCGATTCAATAATCGGGCGTTTGATTACTGATGTCTTGACGAGCATCAAAGCAACCGCCGAGGCATCATCTATAATGCCGTTTTTTTCTTCGTCCGAGAGTTTTTTGAAGGTTGTTCCTGCCCGATTAATGAGTTTTTCGTGCGGAACTTGCGTGAGCCATTCCGCCAATTTTTCGGGCGAGATACCAAGCTTTTTGTAGTCATGAAACTCGTAATCAATGCCTTTGTTTTTTAGCCAAACGGTTGCTTTCTTTACTGTATCACAATTTGGTATTCCGTAAACTTTAAGCATTGCGTAGTCGGATTGCGAGATTTTTAAGGATTTTCATTTCGCCCAAATGCTCACATTCATGGTTGTAAAAAAACCAAATAAGTTCGGCATTTGTACGTGGGTCTGGCCCAATTTTTATCGTAGATTCTTGCTGTAAATGTTCGTCTGAAACACTTGCAGCGAGTGCATTTATCTCTTCGCCACGCTTGACAAAATGTTCAAGAATAAAGCCCAGTGCAGGATAGGCTTCGTTGGTTTGTAGAGCCGAACCGTTTCCAAAAAACTCTCTTTCGTTTTCATAAACGTCTAATTTTGCAGTTGGATTTAATAATTTGATAACCGTATTTCTTACCGTAGTCGCATGTCCAAGATTCCAAAGAAAATTATTCACGGCATCGTACGGGCGAAAAAGTGCTTCTTGTTGCGAAAGCCCTTCGGCAAATTTTGCTATTTTTCGGGTATTGAGCGAATGCCCTTTTTGAAGTTCTGTTAATTGCATAAATGATAGGTTATTGGAAAAATGATTGAATAAAAAAAGCCGAATACCACGGTCTGATATTCGGCTTTCAAAAACAACGATTTTTTAATTCAGAATGTTCCCTTTTGTTTTTTTATACTTTTCGGTCGTAGCCAGTAGCGGATATTGGTCAAAAATAGTTCGGACAATATTCTTGAAGTAATTTTTTTTTGATGATTCTTTATTAAAAATTCCCGTGGCATATCCCCTCCAAACAACCTCGCTCGACTCGACTTCAATCAACGAAATCATGAGTGTACCTTTGCCCAGAGCGTATTTTACTGGTTGGTAAGTAAAATTATCGTCCTCGGTTGCTACCCAGCTAATGAGCGACGGTTGGTCATAGCCTTTGTAGCGAATACGGTCATAATAGACCGAAAAATTAACCAGAACGTTGGGTTTTTGAGCATTAAACTCGTATCCTCTGGCACGCATCTGGTACTGGATTGCCTGCTGAACGTCTTCGCAGAGCATAGTTGTGTCACGTTCGCAATCAACAAATGCGTAGGTGAGATATTTATTAAAGTGTGTCGAATATCGGTAATCATTATTAACGAAAATTCTCGAACAGCTACTTAAAAACACTAATATACTCAGAAAAAGAAGCCTTTTTTTCATAAAATTATGTATTTGACAATTATGAAACCGACGAATTCGATTGATAATTGTTAAGCGGAACGCCGCCCGTTGTTTATTGTCAAAGTTCCTCGATTTTACGTGGTTTCTCACCCGCCGCAAAGAGAGGGTATTGGTCAAAAATATTTCGCACGACACTTCTGTAATAATTAATCGGTTTATTAACTTTTTTATTAAAAACTCCCGAGGCATATCCTCGCCAAATCAAACGGCTACTTTCGGCATCTAAGAGTGACACCAATATCATGCCTCCGCCAAAGTGAAAATTTTGGGTTTTGTAGGTGTCTTCTCCGTCAAAATGATTCACCCAACGGTCGAGCGATGGTTGGAAATAACCTTTATAGTCCACACGGTCACGAATGATACTGTAACTTACCAACAAACCTGGACCCTCGGACACTACCTTGTAGCCACGGGCTTTCATTTGACGACGAATGGCATCTTGAATTTCGGAACAAACAAACGATGTGTCAATTTCGCAATTCAGAAAATTGTAGGTTTTGTATTTCGTAAAATCGGTTTCGTAACTGTAGTCGTTATCGACCATTAGTTTGAGAGAATTGCAACTTGATAATGCTAAAATGATGAAGGCAGACAATACATAAATTTTTTTCATAAGGTTTACCGATTGAATTGGGTTTTGAATACAAATGATTTGTAAAAGGTAATTTTTATCACGAAACGACTTACTATCAACGATTTATAAATATATTCAACGCAAGCCACTCACCATTACTACACCATCAAAACTAAGCAATGATTTCTGCAAAATCAAGTTTTTGTTGTTTTATCTTGCCTCAGCCTCTATAATATGTCAATGCTTTTTTCATCTCGTTTTTGGTCACTACTATATCATACTGGCAACTTCCTGCGGCATCAATGAGAGAAAAACGAACGGTACTCCCAATATTTTTTTTGTCTTGGTACGTAAGGGCTATTATTTGGTCAAAATCGCCCGCTTCTATGTTTACTTTTCCATAAATCGAAAAGATAAATTCTTCGATTTGCTCCAAAGTTTTTTCATTAATCAAACCTCGCTCATAAGCTATATACGACTCGCAGACCATTCCGGTTGCGATAGCCTCGCCGTGCATCAATCTTTTTTTTGCTTTGGGCAGAAAATACGTTTCAATGGCATGCCCGAGCGTATGCCCGAAGTTTAAAATTTTTCTAATGCCTTGCTCAGTTGGATCTTGGGCTACTATTGCCTGTTTGATTCCGACCGAATGAGCAATCAGAGCGGGCAAGTTTTGATCGACCAAATCTTTTCTTCTGATGTCATTCCATTGATTAACATCTTGAATCAAACAATGTTTTAAAATTTCGGCAAAACCCGAACGTTTTTCTCGCTCCGAGAGCGTTTCCAAGAAAACGGGGTCGATAAGTACGGATTTTGGTAAGGTAAAAACGCCCAAATGATTTTTGAATCCCTGAAAATCAATGCCTAATTTACCGCCCACGCTGGCATCAACCTGCGAAAGTAGCGTAGTCGGAACCTGAATAAAATCAATACCCCGCTTGTAGGTAGCAGCACAGAAGCCTCCCATGTCACCGATGACACCTCCACCCAAATTTATCATCAGGGCGTGGCGGTCAAGTTGAGCGGCGGTCATGGCTGTCCATATTTCTTCGCAAGTTTGGAGATTTTTATGTTCCTCGCCGTTTTTTACAGTAACTAAAATATGTTTGGGTAAAAGTTTTTTTATGGCGGGATAACAGAAACGTTTGGTATTAGTATCAACCAAAACGACGATTTTTGAATAGTTCTTTGTAGCTAAGAAAACAGGTAAACTTTCAAATATTGGGGCAATTATGACTGACATTTGGCTTGATTTTGATTAGAAAGTTAAAGTTAATGATTGCGAGTGAGAAATTTAGTTTTTATTTGCTACTGAGGAAAATCTTCGGATATTTTTTAGTAATCCAAATTTGATTCACTTCTTGGTGGTTTGTAGTATAATTATTAGTCTGCTGACTAATTTTTAAACGAATGCTTATCATTGGCAAGCAAGTTATCGGCCGTCCACTCGATATGGTTGATGAATCTCGCTTGGCGAACGGGGCAATTTACTACGCTACAAATACCACATTGTTTTTCGGGAATACAACCATCGACGTGAACAAAAAACTCTACTTTATTATCGAAGTGCTGTTTGAATAGTTCGGTGAGGCTGTCAAGCACGATATGAGCCTCATTGACATTGATATAATACGGTACCGTCAGGTGGCAGTCGATGTGATAAAACCCTGCGTAGTCAATGACCCGCATATTATGCACATCAATCCAGCGGGGGTTTCGGTGCTTGTTAAGCACGACCACAATTTGGCTAATCAGCTCATTATCAGCCTCGTCCATGATTCCCGAGATAGATTTCCGAATGATTTTGTAGCCCGTCCGCATAATAATCAAGGCAAAAATAATAGCTGCCACGCTATCAATCCAAACGTAGCCCGTCAACAGAATCAAGCCCACGCCCAGCAGCAACCCGATAGATGAGTAAGTGTCTGATTGTAAATGTGAGCCGCTCGCCACCAAGATTGGAGAGTTTTCTTCTCGGCCTTTTTTGATGCAATAGTAGCCAACTAAGTAATTTATCGCACCTGCGAGTGCTACTAAAACTAAACCAAAATCAAGTTTTTTGAGGGCGTGCGGGTGAATAAAATTATCAATTCCCTCATAAATAATCACAATTCCTGCGATTGTAATGAGCGTTCCTTCGATAGCCGAGGATAGAAATTCTACTTTCCCGTGTCCGTAGGGGTGTTCTCGGTCACGGGGTTTGGACGAAAGAATAATGCTGTACAAACCCACAAACCCCGCCAACACATTGACGCTACTTTCGAGGGCGTCGGTCAAAATCGCCACCGAGGAAGTAAGCCACCACGCTATCACTTTGATTACAAACAAAGCCACCGACACCGCAACCAAAATCTGTTGCATACGAATCGGATTTACTTTTTTTTCGGGCATATCATCTCTTTTTGTTGTACAAAGTTAATGATGTTGACGGTTATTCTCGGGTTTTATTATCTTTTACGACCAAGAAAAAATCGTTTTCTAATTCGAGATAACCGTATTCGTAAACAAAAACGTAAGTCGAACCCTTTTGGGTTTTACGAATATTGGTCATTAGTCCAAAGTCAAAACCACGGTCGAGGAGGGTATTACGGGTGGTTTTATTTTTGTCTTCGGGGCAGAGGTCTTCCAAAATCTTGCGGTTTCGGCGGAGGGCATTGTTGGTATTTCGGACATAGTTATTGGTATCTGAGTTTACTTTATTGTTGAAGGCGTTGCGACATAAATCCGAACAAAATTTTTTATCCGACCGCCCGACAATCGGGGTACCGCATTCGATGCAAGTTTTTTGGAGCATAAAATTTGAGTAAATGTGTTAGATGTATCAAATGGCAGTCTTAAAAGTGCTGATTATTAATACTTTATCGAAAATTATTTAATTTTAATCAATCAGTAATTTTCAATAAAACTACAAAACATTTTATTCGTTTACAAACGTTTACAAATATTTTTATCCATCTATAAATGACTACCAACCGAGTAAAATGGAGTTAAACCAGCAACTTTGCATCGTCAATCGGAAACATGGCATGGTTGGCTTTAATCAAACAGTCATCATTAAATCGCAAAAGCAATGAACACAGTAAAATTAATCGGAAACGTAGGCAATGAGGTAAATGTACTGAGTTTTGACAATGGTAGAAAGGCTTCATTCAGCCTTGCCACCAACGAAACCTACACCAACAAACAAAACGAGGAAGTAAAAAACACCACGTGGCATAATGTAGTGGCGTGGGGAAAGGTAGCAGAAGTCTGTGCAGGCTTGGTCAGTAAAGGTAAATTAGTAAGCATCGAAGGCAAACTCAATTACCGAAGCTACGTAAACAAAGAAAACAAAACGGTTTATGTTACCGAAATTGTGGCCTATAAAGTTGGAGAGGTCGAGCGTAGTACCGTATCGGGGGATTGATTGTTTGGGAGAAATTATAAAATTATAATCCCAGGTTTTGGGCTAAGAATTGATTAAAAAATAACCGAAACGTCGGTTATTTTTTAATTACTCATGTTACGCACTTTTTGAAATTTCCCCCGCAGCGGC
Organism: Emticicia sp.; assembly: GCA_031378715.1. Classification (GTDB taxonomy): domain Bacteria; phylum Bacteroidota; class Bacteroidia; order Cytophagales; family Spirosomataceae; genus Emticicia. The sequence goes on along the minus strand of JANNEN010000269.1, from coordinate 490 downwards.
GTACCGTTCCTTTTTTCAAGGAGGGGCGACCGACGCTCGGTGGCAAAATTCTGGCAAAGTCGAATTTTGACGGGGTGGTTGAAGGGTGTTGAAGCTCTTTCAAACTAATTCTACGCAAAAAACCACCCCGCCGACTGCGTCAGGCACCCCTCCTTGAAAAAAGGAGGGGAAATTAGCATATGCGTAACATGAGTTAATTAGTTCCACAACAATTTTAAACCATATAACACCCCCTCAAGTTTCCTATTATTTATTTCTTTCATCCTCCTCAGCCTCTTCTTCTTCAGATTCTTCCTCGTCTTCCTCCTCCTCGTCAGATTCTTCTTCCTCCTCCTCATCAGATTCTTCTTCCTCCTCATCAGATTCTTCTTCCTCCTCGTCAGATTCTTCTTCCTCGTCAGATTCTTCTTCCTCGTCAGATTCTTCTTCCTCGTCAGATTCTTCTTCCTCATCAGATTCTTCTTCCTCGTCAGATTCTTCTTCCTCGTCA
>JANNEN010000182.1:0-1704 GCA_031378715.1 Emticicia sp. | reverse complement strand
ACCTCAACCTCATGCCCGCCAGCGATGCGGACTAGGTATTTGCGGGTGCCATCGGTGCTGATCTGGCGGGTGACGACCTGCGGGATTTCGATGGTGAAGCGGTCGGTCAAAGTCTGGCGCAGGTCTTTTGACAGGTTCGTCATGCCCGCAAAATCGCGCAGGCCCCAGTGGTAAAGCCATGTCCAGATTTGGCCAACGCGCATTTTGGCCTGTTTTTCCGGCGTGCCAGCCTCGATCAGGGCTTCGCGCAGCTGATCACGGGTCAGGCCGATCAGATTGATACGGTCGGACTCCGGCAGTTTGCGCGGGATGGTCAGCACGTCTTGGGTGATGGGGGCGGTCATGGCATCTTTCCGGGGCGGGCGGGATTGCGTCCTATAGGGCAGAATCAGGGAAAACGGAACAGCGGACGCTGAAAAAACAAAAGCCCCGGCTTGGGGTGCCGGGGCAGATCCGTTTTGCGCTGCACCAGCTTACTTGCAGCGCGTTTCAGCTTCTTCCATAGCCGCCGTGAAGCCGCGCAAAGAAAATGTATCTTTGGTTTTTGTGCCTTTGCCCGATTGGCCGGAAAGAACGGCAGTTGTGCCACCCTTCAGTGCCGCAAGAAGCGAGGCATCGTCGGCCGCACTTGCAGGCCATGCCCATTCGCCATCTGAAAACAGGTCAAAGGACGTGCCTTCAATATCAATTTTTACAGTCGATCCGGATGCAAAAGGGTAGCCGCCGGAAAATGACACTTCGCCGCCAGCGCCACCGGGCCGGAAGGTAACGAACAGCAAGATATCACCCCGGCGCACCGATACAGGTTCGCCATCGCGGGTGTTCACGGTTTCCTTTGGGCTGGAAACACCCCAGCACTCTTTCGGGCTTTCCTCGGTAAACACGCTCCAATCCGTCTTGACGGCAACCTGGTTGGTGGATTCCTGCGCAAAGGCAAAACTGGCGGTGCAAGACAGTGCTGCGGCAGTAACTACGCGACCAATGACGCGACCGGGAAAGAATTTCATGTCTTAAAGAGCCTCCAGCTGCTCGCCTTACGTTCCAACCTGACCAGTGCCGCGATTGTATGCGCTTTTCCTGTAGCGTCTGGCAGTTCAACTTAGTATCCCATAACGCAAAAGATGCGGGTGGCGAAAGCCCTATGGGCAACAAATCGCGCATCTGTGAGAGGGAAATCGATGGCGAATGCGGTTCCGATGGTTGAATTGTGGCGCGGCGGGATGCTGGAAAGCAGCCATTCCGGCCATGCGGTAATTTGTGACGCAAAGGGTGACATTGTATCTGCGTGGGGTGATCCTGCGGCTGCGATCTTTCCGCGATCTTCGTGCAAGATGCTGCAAGCGCTGCCGTTGATTGAAAGTGGGGCCGCCGATGCGGCCGGATTAACCGAGGCGCAACTGGCGCTATCTTGCGCAAGCCATCATGGGGCCAAGGTTCACACGGATATGGTCAGTCGCTGGCTGGGTGATCTTGGTCTGACCGAAAGTGACTTGCGATGTGGACCGCAAGAACCTGATGACAGGCAGGCGCGAGACGGGCTTATCCGTGCAAATGAAGCTCCGTGCCAGATACACAACAACTGTTCGGGCAAACATTCCGGCTTTCTGACGTTGAACAAGCACCTGAAAGGCGGATCGGAATATACCGAAGCCGATCATCCGGTGCAAAAGGCCGTGCGGGATGCCTTTGAGGATATGACCGGCG
>JANNEN010000231.1:0-22432 GCA_031378715.1 Emticicia sp. | reverse complement strand
CCGCTCCTCGCTGGTATTCGTAAGGACTTGTTCCGTTTGAAGCCGTCAAGGTTACTGTTCCCGTGTTTCCACCGAAACAGTTTACATTTACTACCACTGGGGCGGCTACACTCAATGCCGCCGCTGGTTGCGTTACCGTTGCCGAAGTTGTCACTAAGCAACCGTTGGCATCTTTTGCTGTAAAGCTATACGTTCCTGCAGTCAAGCCCGTGAAGGTTCCGCTTGATGTGAACGCTCCCGCTCCTCGCTGGTATTCGTAAGGACTCGTGCCGTTTGAGGCCGTCAAGGTTACGGTACCCGTGTTTCCACCAAAACAGTTTACATTTACTACCACTGGGGCAGCTACACTTAAGGCCGCCGCTGGTTGGGTTACGGTCGTAGTTGCAGTAGCCGTACAACCTTGAATATCTTTTGCTGTAATTGTGTATGTTCCTGCCGTCAAGGTAGCAAATGCTCCCGTTGCTTGGAATGCCGTACCGTTTCTACTAAATTCATAAGGTGAAGTTCCGCTCATAGCTGATGCAGCAATCGACCCAGTATTTCCACCGAAACAAGAAACTGGTGTAGGCACTAATGTTAATACTGGTAGTGGTGCAGCAATTACTTTTATTGGACAACATCCACCCGTTGGACAAGCATTTGGCCCTGCATTAATTGTATATGAGTATTCTCCAATCGACAGAATAGTGAGCGAGCCGTTTGGATTAAGTATGTATTCACCAGGTACGCTACCCGTGATTGTAGTAGTGCCTTTTTTCCAAACAATACCTGTGTATGAAGCAAGTGTAATATCAATTTTATTACCTGTACATAACTCATAGGGAGTCGAAACGCAGGCAACATCTTGATCATCTTCGCCAGGATTGTTTGTAGCTGGACTTGAATCTTTGTCGAATTGAGCTTGTGCAGTAAGGTTGGCTGAAATGAATTTAACACCCTCCGTAGTTGAGATTGTATTTGCGAATGTTAAAACTGCATTATTCACACTTCCAGGGGCTACCGATGGAATTGTCCATTTTCCAGTACCAGCATTGTACGTACCCGAAGAAGCCGTTGGTGTGCCAACCGTTAATCCTGCGGGAATTACAATCGTTACTTCCAAACCCGTTGCAGTAGCCGTACCGTCATTTTGTACAACTATTGTAGCTGTAAATGGGGTGCTTTTTGCAACAAAAGCACCACCATTGTGCGAAACTGCAACCATAATATCGGGTTGAGTTGGGAGGCTTGTGAAGTTTATTTTTTCAAAATTTATATTTTTGTCTGTATAACAAGTCCCATCTGCTGAATAAACTCGGACGTAGTAAATTTGGGTAGTATTGGGGGCGTTCGTCTTGATAAATCCATTGGCAAATGACGAGAAAAGTGCTGCGTTTGTAAACTCAGTATTACCTATGGGGGCAGCCAATGCAGTGGTGGAAACTACAATTTTGTTAGTTCCTGATACATCGCCAAATAATTTTATTTTACCATCAAGTGCAGCATCGGTACTGGTGCTTTCGGTGGTAAGAAAATACACAATCGAATTGGCACAGGGGGTTGCTTGTCCGAAAGTTAGCTGTGCATTTAAAAGTAGAATAGGACACAACAAGAAGATTAACTTCCGACTGAGCCTCATTTTAAATCTTGAATTTTGTAAAAAATTTTTCATGATTATTTAACGATATTTTATGTAAAGGGCTGTTTTATTCTGGTTTAGTGAATAGCGTTCTAATAAAATAAGGAGAAGATGTAGCAATGAAGATGCTGATTAGCTAAGAGGGTTTTTGATGCCTTAGATGGCACATTTCACAAAACCTTTTTGGCATAATAAATCACTCAGCAGTATCGTTACTGTGTCTTATACTTTTTTATTAGGAATTATAATGTCACCGCTTAATAACTTTAATTAAGCAATCTTTATGCCAAAAGAAACAAACGCTCACAATTATTATTTAATAAATAAACTTTTAGCGAAGGCATAGTTTTTACCACAGAGAGAACGGAGAAAATACCACAGAGGATAGGAGAAAGCTGAAAAAGTAAATATCAAATGTTTTACCACAGAGAGAACGGAGAAAATACCACAGAGGATAGGAGAATGACTAATAGGTCATTTTTGGAGGCTAATTACATTGGTCACATTGAGCAAATTTTATTTGGTTTTTACAACGCTCGAAGGCTCACAGTAACCAGCAGGGCAAGCAGCACATTGATTGACAAAAGTGAAATTTCTATCAACGGTACAATTTTCGATATTTTTTATTCTGACGTAGTAAGTTATGCTCAATGTTGGGTCGGCAATACCAGTCAAAATCTCGCCGTTTGCAGGCACTGCGGCATAAGCAGAAGCCGTGCCAACATTAAAAGCTGCCCCAGTATTGTATGAAAATAAATCGGTAGCTTTAAATTTACTCAATAATAATTTTCCAGAATTGGTTGATTGATACCCCAAACAGGAAGTATTTATACCTGCCATTGTTACTTGTGGAATAGGATTTATGGTGGCTACGCCGAAATTTCGGGTAGTACTTACGCAACTACTGGCACTTGTACATGAAGCAAAATAAACGGTACTTGCTGCCAAAGCATTGGCGGTATATGACACGCCATTTGCCAAAGAGCTTCCGCCTGTTTGATTGTTAAACCACGAAACAGTGCCACCCAAACAACCCGTTGTTGAAAGGGTCACGTTGCCCGTGCCGCAGTTGCTTCCGCCAGTTACTGATGGAGCGGCTGGTCGGGCATTGACCGTTACCGTAACTTGCGAAGTAGTGGTGCAAAGTTTTGTCCCGCCGATTATCCATTCCGTAAAATTTAATGTTGGTTCTCCACTCGTAGTATTTGCTCCAGCCAAAAACACATATCTTACCTCATCACCAATGACATTCGGCGTAGGGCTTGCCGACGATATTCCATCGCCCGTTCCTGCCAAAATATTACTTTGATAGACCATCATGCCACTACGCCATACTTGCATAACTCCCCCTTTACCTCGGTCGTTGCAACAGTCGTTTCGGGCATCAATGCTCAATGTTGTTATCAAATGGCTACCGTTTAGGTTATATTTTATTCCCCAATCCTGTCCTGTATTGGTGCGAGTAGCATGAAAAGTTTCAACGTTCAAATCATCAACTCCATTAAATAGGCTCGCAGGCAGACCAAAAGAATTAATCGAATTGATGAGTGTAAAATTATTAACATCAAAATTCGATAAAACTGTTACTACATTTGTTGCTGTAGTATTCGACTGATAAACATTTACGGTATAGGAGGTAGTCACAGTAGGATTTACCGTAATGGCGGGCGTTATTGCCCCCGTGTTCCAAATATAAGCACTTCCACCACTGGCAGTTAGTGTTGTTGAGATACCTTCACAAATAGTACTTGTACCTGTAATACCCGCCACTGGATTAGCAAAAACCGTAATCGTTGCGGTTACATTAGTCGTGCAGCCTTGCGTTGAGGTTACGGTTAGGGTATAATTCGTAGTAACATTTGGATTCACGGTAATAGTAGAACTGACGGCCCCAGTATTCCATGAAAACGAACTTACATTAGTCAATCCCGATGGAATTAATGTAACCGTTTGCCCGCTACAACTTGTTTGATTGTTTAGTGTTACCGTTGGCACAACTATCACCACATTAATTGTGGCCGTAGCCGAACACCCTGCCGAACTAAGTACTGTCACCGAATAAACTCCACCCATTGCAACCGTTGCCCCGCTACGACTTGGGTTTTGGATTGTACTCGTAAAGGCACTTGGGCCAGTCCAAGTATATGATGCCGCACCCGATGGCAGTGAGTTTAGTTGAATCGTACCTCCTACACAATAGCTGTTTGCTGCCGCCGAGGTGGTTACGATGAGGGTTGGAGCCGTTACCAAAGGCGTTGGGTCGGGTATATTATCGGGCGTTACGGGATAATTCGAAGGTTCGATTGAACCAACATTTATCGGTAAATTTGTCAAAAATGCTTGTTCAAAAATAGTTTCACTTGCCCCGAAAACTGCCGTACCCAAGGCTACCGAACACAACGAAAACGTGGTGGTATTGGTCGGAATAGCCATGCCCGTAATGGTCAATAGATTATTCGTTCCACCGCCAAAATTGCCCAGTGTAATCACCAAAGCGTTTCCATAAATAGCTCTCAGGGCAGTTTGGGTAGTAGCTACATTAAAATTATAAGAAAAACGAATATCAAGCGTATCTCTGAAAATTGCTCCTGTATAACTTAACCCAATCTGATTTTTAATGGTGAAATTCCAACAAACGGTACTGTTGGGTTTTACGCAAGTAGCATTAGTTGTGCGATCTAAGGATATTTTCCACGGACACGAGCAACCATCGGAGCGACCAACGGCGATACCATCACCACCAAACTGCGTTGCGTTACCCGTTGCTTTATCAATCACAAAGAAATTTACTTGACCAAAAGTTGGGTCATCAACCACACCATAAGCATACATTGCTCCACCAGCCGCAGGAAAAAGACTACCAAATGATGTACCCATCCAACTTTGAGTGCCTACTTTGGTGGCATTTCCATTGATTAAATCAATCGTGTAAAGTCCGCTGTTAAGCGTAGCCGTTGCTCCTGCTTGAATCCAAGCGTAAAGTGTGCCTGTTTCATCAATAGCAATATCACCCGCATTATTCGGAATATTGATTGCCCCACCAGCTCCTGGACCTACGATTTGGGTGGCAGTATAATTTCCGCCTGGTAGTAACGGAATTTTATAAAGTCTATAATTGGGCGAATTTGTGCCTTCAATGATATAGTAGTTGCCAAAGGCATCGGAAGTACCGCCCGACCATTGAACATTTGGCGTTGGCAGATTTGCCACCACGCCCAGATTTACGACGGTAAAGTTTTTATCGATTCGGTATAAAGTTGTTCCACCATTGTCCATCGCATATAGATACCCACCAAAATACGTGAGGGCATTTAGTTTATAACCAGCCAAAAGACTTTGTAAAACTAAGTTTGGAGCCAATGTTGGAAAAAACTTAAAAGTTACTCTATCAAGTCTTGTATCATTAGGGTCGGTACTTATTCTGACCATGTAAAGGGCATTGTCACAAGCAAAGGTATTATTGGTACAATTACACGATGGGTCGGCACAATCAATGAGTCCATCGCCATCATCATCAGTACTGTTGGTACAAACCTCTCCTGGGTCATTCGTTGTATTTGTTGAACAATCCTTGGTCGTAACTGCAACACTCAAAGCAGCAGCACAACCATTCGATACGGTTACGTTTACGGCATAGTTTCCTGCACTGGCAGCACTGACAAGCGGAATAAGTGGTGTTGGAATAGTTGATGTGAAACCATTCGGCCCCGTCCAAGCGTAAGTATAAGTATAATTTCCTGGTGATTCTTTTACCGAAACATCATCAATCGCAAAGAAATTATTGGTGCAACTTCCCGTTTGGTTTTCAATGGCAAATGTAACACTGGTGTTTGCTCCTGAATTCCATTGCGTAATATTTTGAGACCAAGTTGCTGCATCTGGCGTTAGGGCATTGCCGATTTGTACGCCATTAACCGACCAAATTAAAGAAACATTGTTGTCCCAAATTTCACGGGTAAAAAAGCTCAAATCATAATTTGTATTAGTCGTAACGGCAAAGGTTTTGTACCAAACTCTATGATTAGCCGTTGCCGAACCTTGCACAACCATCATATTGCCCGTCCCTGTTGTTCGGTCGCCAAAATTAGGTGCGGTTGTCCAGCCCCAGATTATCTGTGGATTTGTTGTAAAATTATATACCCCGCAAGCCGACGAGTTATTAAAAACTAAATCCGATGAAAACCCATTATTTCCATTTGAAAAACTACTATTAGTATTAAATTCCTGTAAAACTCTACTTACCGATAGATTGAGTTGAGTGTTGCCGTTCAAACAGGCAGTAACGGGTGATAAACTCAAAATTGGTTCGTGCTTCACAATTACGTTTGCAGTACCAGTAGCCACACAACCATTATTTGTAACAGTAACGGTATAGATTCCTGCCATTGAAGGCATAACCGAGGAAATAACAGGATTTTGAACATTTGATGCAAAGCCATTTGGTCCAACCCAAGCAAAAGTCCCCGTACCTGTAGTCGAAAGATTAACCGTACTTCCCACACATTCGGTGTCACCCGTGGCGGTAACTGTTGGAACGGCATTCACAGTGACTGTTGTACTTGCCGCAGCACTCGTACAACCATTAGTAGTTAGTGTTACGGAATATAAAGCACCTGCCGCACCAGTAGTTGTAACGGTTTCGTTAGTTGATGCTGCGGGTGCATTTGTTCCTACCCAACTATAAGTATAAGCATTGGGAGAAACATACGAAACACCATTAGGCGTAGTTCCGTTTATTCCGACTGAGGCATTAGTATTACCGTTAAATGTATAGTTTGCGACCAAACCAGTGGCATTCGAAGGTACATTCAGACGCATATCGGTCATTATTTGGGTTGCGGTTCGAGCAACGTTCCAAATACGAGTATTATCTATTTGTCCATTCAAATAACCTCCATCATTTGAAAATCCAACTGAAAAATCAGTTTGCCAATTAAAATCCGAATGGTCATAATCGTTCGTCGTAACCACAGGAACTCCATCAACGTAAACTCGCTGACCAATGCCTGTTTGAGCAACTAAACTAACATGATGCCACTGATTATCATTGATTGTAACGCCTGTATTCCATGCTACTCCTTGCCAAACCCTGACATGAAGCTGACCACCGTTCAGATATAGGTGTCGGTCATTACCCGATGCCCCCAAAATGCCAGACATTACACCAAAAATACCACCCGTCAATGCCGAAGTTTTTACCCATGTTTCAATCGTGAAATTATTTTCAGGAATATCCTGCACTACATTTACGTATTGATTTGTCCCGTTCAGTGATATTGATTGTCCACTTGGAGCTAAACCAGCCACTGTCAGCGTTACTGGTTGTCCCGCACAAATCGGCCCCGAATTAGTCACTATTGGTACGGCTGGTATTGATTTAACTGCCAAACTTGCATAAGCAGTTGAGCTACAACCAGTTCCATTTATTCCTGTTACTACATATAAATCGTTCATTGTCACCGTCGCAGATACTCGACTAATTGATGCACCAGTAGCTGTGAATCCACTTGGTCCTGACCAATTATAAGTAGTAGCTCCGCTCGCTGTGGCTGTCAATGTTCCACCAACACAAACACTCGAACCAGTAGCGGTAATTGCTGATGCAGTATTAATAACCACATTCGCAGTAGCGGTTTTTGCACAACCCGCAGCATTCGTGACGGTGACTGTATAAATGCCAGCCATTGCCACAGTTGCCGTCGCAATACTTGGACTCGCAGTTGCACTCGTAAACGAATTTGGACCTGTCCAAGCGTAAACCGTGCCGCCCGTTGCGTTTAGTAATATTGTACTACCAACACATTCGACATCGCCCGTGGCGGTGGGCACTGGGTTGGCGTTGATAGCTGCAACAACCGAAGTACGTGGACTTGTACAACCAACTGCATTACATTCTACGTAGTAAGTAGTAGTGGCTGATAAACTCGGTGTAACAAAATTGCTACCGATACCCAGAGCCAAACCTCCCGTGTTGGCGGCATACCAGTAATATTTTCCTGTGCAACCACTTGATGCTAATGTTACCGAACCACTGCCACAGCGTGCTGCTCCCGTGGCGGCTGGTGCTGCCAATGGTAAAGCACAAACAGTAGTATTAAAGTTATAGCATTTGAAATAGAGTGAATTCAAACGTTTTTCGTCACTATTGCCTGGAGCGGTATCGCCAAAGCCAGCCGTGCTTCCATTCCAGTCGGCTCCGTAAGTAACCGTAATACTTGATGAATTAATGTACGCATAAGAAATCATGGCATCAAGTGCCAGTTCATTGATACCCGCATAAGTAGGTAAAGCTCCTTTTGCTCTCAGCGAGCCACTCAATGTCAGTGAAGAAGGGGTTTGTGTTTGGTAACTTTGGTAGCCACTTGCTTGAATAAACTCTCTTACTTCGTCGGTACTTCCATCAATATCCAAACCTGTGGCAAGAAGATTAGGGACTGATTTTGGCGTATTAGTGCCTGCTTGTACGAAATCAAACCTAAACGTAATTGATTTTTCGCCCGCCGCATCAAATAAACCTCCATCATTTATCCAGTTGTAGTCTATCATTGGCTGCATGGCGGCATCGTAACCACCGTAAGAAGTAGCGGGGAGGTCTAAATCTACAATCGCAATGTCGGAATGGGTTCGGCTTACAATCGTTACGATAGCATCAGTGCCAGCCGTTACATTACTGAAACGATACGTTGCATTGTCAGCTAAATCGATTCCAGAAACAAGTACGGGGCTGGAAAAACTTAAAGTCGAAACCAAATTGCAATCAATATCACCTGGGTCGTAATTATTCATTAAAACTTCAGTTGTTGCTGTTGCTGAACAACCATTGGCAGTAGCGGTAACGGTATAAACTCCTGCCATCGTACTGACAGCGTATTGAATCGAAATATTTTGTTGCGTTGAAGTAAAACCATTTGGACCAGACCAAGCATAAGAGCTACCTCCTGACGAAAATAAATTGAGTGTTCCACCAACAATAATTGGGGCATTTGAAGTAGCTGTAGCCGTCGGAATAGGATTGACCGTTGCTACCGCCATTGCACGTAAACTTGTACAACTTCCAATCGTGCACGAAACATAGTAATTGGTCGTTGCTGATAAACTTGGCGTAGTAAATGTATTAGTTGTTCCAAGACTCACTCCTCCCATCGGAACATCGTACCAGTTATAAGTACCGCCACAACCAACTGCCGTAATCACGACCGTACCAGTTCCGCAGCGACTCCCCGCACCCGTGACCGTAACGGTATTCACCACCACATTTGCGGTGGAAGTAGCCGTACAGCCCGTCGAACTTGTTACGGTCAAGGTATAAACTCCAGCCATGGCAGCAGTGGCATTCGTTCGGGTAGGATTCTGGACATTACTCGTAAATCCATTAGGCCCAGTCCAAGCATAACTACTAATACCAACGCCTGTCGAAGTTAGATTTAAACTAGCTCCTGAACACTGATTATCCCCTGTTGCGGTAACATTCACACCAGTAGCTGTATTTTTAAGCGATTGATCGAGCAATGCTTTTGCCTCCAATGTTAGGTGAATGACTGGGTTAAAATAACTCGATACAGGAGCTGGCATTGCACCATTATTTTGAGCATTTGAATAAAGCCCGTTCATGTGAAAGCCCAAATAAACTCGCTTTCCATGAGTAGCAGGCACACCTGGCAAAGCATCACTTGCGTTATATCTGAAATTGATACCGTTATTGGTAGTCGAGGCATTATTCAGACCATACCAAAGTGAGCCAACACCAACGGGGTGATAATCACCACCAGTCAAAACCAAATTAAACGAGGGATTCGTATTATCGTAATTATAAATATTTATTTGGTTGGTATTATTGGTATAAGCTGTATTCTGGAAATTGTAATATCCATTTCCAACGACCAGACCTAAATCATCAGCTTGGGCAAAATTCATCATTAGTAATCCCCCTGAATAACCTTTTAAAGCCGTTAGTAAATTTACAGCTAAGGCATTTTCAGTTGTCGGTGATACAATGACCATTGTATAATCATTAAGATTAACGGTCAGAATATTATTAATATTTGCAGGGTCATACAAGCCAAAGCCCGTAGCATCGGGTTTTGTGTAAGCGGCCAAACCCGTACCAGCACCAACCGTAGTCAAGTATTGCGTAAAACCGTGGTCATAGGCGTCGCCATCTGCGGGCTTATCTGGGCCGCAGAGGTATAATATTTTTTCACAAGCTAAATTATCCGATGAGCAAGGCGTTGGGGCGTTGTAAGTACCAGCAGCCGCACAAGCACCGCTTTGGTAGTTAAGCCAAGCGGCAGAAATGGCATTATTCGGAATGCCAGTGGCAGGTACTACGAAAGTAATTGTTTGGGGCGAAATTGCTCCGCCAGCCACATCAATATATTCAATTTTGTTACCAATCGTAACCTTTATGTTCTCGTTTAAAGGTGGATTTGTCCATGCCACAGTCACATTAACCGTAGCCACATCTTGTAGGGGTTGATTGATACACGCACTCGTAACTACGTTCGTAATCGACACCGTTCGAACGGTAGCCAAAGCCGAAGCCCTTGATATACTTACGCAACTTCCAACGGTACACTCCACAAAATAAGTTGTATTAGCAGCGATGCTTGGCGTAGTAAAACTTGCCCCAGTTGCCAAACTCGCTCCACCCACTGCGGCGGCGTACCAATTATAAATACCACTGCAACCACTTGCCGACAGCCCGACTGTTCCAGTTCCGCACCGATTGCCGCCCGTGGCGATTGGTGCATTTGTTGTGCCAATAGTTACATTTGTTGTAGCCGTGGCAGTACAGCCTCCCGAGGCAATTGTGAGGGTATAAACCCCAGCCATGGCAGCAGTTACGCCCGTTCGAGAGGGATTTTGAGTAGTATTAGTAAAACTACTTGGTCCCGTCCAACTGTACGTAACACCCGTACTCCCTACGAAAACATCATCAATTACGAAATCGTAAGCCCAAAAATTAGCTTGCAAAACCACCGCAAAAGTTGCTGACGTGTTAGAACCCGAATTCCAAGTTGTAGTTAGTAATGCCCAACCATTAGCATTCGTAACTGTAATCGTAGAACCAACTTGTGTACCATTAACTGACCAATAGAGTGTCGGATTATTCGTTCCTGAAAGTACATTTTTTACCCAAACACTCATCGTATAAACTGTATTTGGTGCCACGGTATAAGTCTGATACCATTGTCGGCGGTTGGTGGCCGTATTGTCGTCCGAAAGCCACATCATATTTCCAGTACCGCTTGTTTTGTCGCCCGAGGCTACCCAACCACTATTGGCCGCATTAGGGTTTGTTGTAAAGCCATAAGACCCAGCAGGTACATCAGTACTAAACCCCGTCACACTTGCGGTATTGAAATTTCCGTTGCTTACTAATTCATTAGGGGCAGTATTGCCCATATTTACGGTTGATGTTAAATTTAAAGTCCCACCGACACAAGGTGCGTTCGCCGATACTGCTGCCGAGATAGTTGTACAACCAACCAAACTAAGATTGTCAAATTTTAGGGCGTTGTTTTGGCACCAACCCACTATTCTTATTTTGGTGGTATTCGCTGGCGTATTTCCTTCAAAACCGACAATCTGAAAAGTACCATCGTAGTTTTTGGTAACATTAAAATCAGCCGTTTTTGATAAATAAGTAGTACCATTATAAAACTCCAAATACATTTTCACTAAATTATTCACGCCGTGTTTGGCTGCGTACCCCGTAAATTGGTAAGGAGCATTTGCACCAAAAGCAACGTCTTGAAAGGCAGTATAAGTACCCGCTAAATCACCAACGTTTACTTCAATAAAACTACCGAAAGTACCACCCCCGCCTCTGGTTATTTGCCCATTGGAGGCTGTCCAGTCATTGGTATTTGTTTCAAATTGAGGATTTAAAATTAAATTATTGCTCGTACACGAGCCAGCAGGACAGGCAAATGGGGTAGCATTATTGACAACAATATTTGCTATAGCTGCATTAGAGCAGCAATTTAAGTTAAGATTGACCGAATATGTACCGCTCATGGCAAGGGTAGCATTTGTTATAACAGGATTTTGCTGTGTCGAGGTATAACCATTTGGTCCCGTCCAGCTCCAAGTTGGCGAACTTGTTTCGGTATAACCAATCGTTACATCATCAAGACCAAAGTCATTTCCACCGCCGCTGATTTCAGTATTAACAATAGCAAAAACGGCCGTACCTGTACTGGTAGCCGTCCATGTTGTGCTATTTTGTTGCCAATTACTACAACTTCCCGTGGGTGATAGATTGAGTACACTACCGATAGCCGTACCATTAACTGTCCATCGAAGTTTAGCGGCCGTAGCTCCACCGTTGAAATCGAACGCCCAAAAACTTAAATTATATGTTCGTCCATTCTCTACTGGTATGGTATAATAAACAACCCTACTTGCGGTACCTTGCCCATCAGCAAAAAGCAGGTTTCCCACCCCCCCCCTACCCGTACAGTATGGCCCCCAAGTCCAATCATTCTGAACATTTGAATTTACTTTGATTGCCCAACTCGTCGGATAATCAGTTGACCATTCTTGCCAGCCTTGTGAGAAATTTCCGTTATTAAGCATTTCTATAAAATTACTCGTCGGCGTGGCTGAGGTTGAAGCCGTCAGGTTAATACTACTTCCCGCATTAACTGGGCTATTGCTGATTAAAGATATATTTGGGGAATTTGGACATACAATCTTACCATCAAACGGAAACCAGTTGAACTGTAAATCAGTTGGATTTGTGCCATCTTGCGATACGGTGCTAACCATTACTTGTCCTTCTATATGTCCACTGCCACCTCTTAAATTAGCATTTGGAGCTAAGATACTTCCCTTGAAACCTATATTTTGAACCGTAAGTGTAGTTGCCTGATAAAAGTTCCATAATATTCTCCTCGAAAACTGACGAACACTTCTACTTCCATTCGAACTCGGTAATTGCTGATAGCTACTTCCATCCCAATAAAAAGTATTGAAAGTCATATTGGTGGTTGTACTAAAATTTGGAGAAGTTCCGCCGTAATTTATTAATACTGACGAGCCAACTGGCACATTTATTTGCAGATTATTGATTGTACCATAATTAAATCCCGAAGCAAAATTGAATACATTTAGTGTCGCATTTGTTCCCGTCAGCGTCAGTGTACCCGCATTATAGCTGGCCGTACCGTTGGCGGTCAAAGCCGCCCAATTAGTCATACGGGTAGTGAGTTCGGTCTGAATTGTACCGAAATTAATTGGAGAAGTCGCTTGGGTGCGGGTAGCTCCAGTAGCATTGAAGAAAACGCCATTACCAATATTGCTCCAAGCACCCGAATGGACAATGCTACCATTTTCCATATTCATTCCATAACCCGTTGCAAGCGTTCCGTCAATGATAACATCATTTCGTGAAGCATTACTTGATAAAGCATAACCCACCGAATAGTTATCTTTAATTAACGAATTTCCTCCGCCTGCTACTCGACCTTCTACATCTGAATTGTTGAGCTGCACACCATTGCGAGCAAACAAGTTAAAATCAGACGCTCCGCCAAAAGTTTGAGCTTCCACTCGACTGATTAGAGCGATTTGGACAAATAAAAAAACTGTCACAAAACCCAAGAATTTGATTAAAAATTTGGATTTTGAAATACCAGCATAGCAATAGTAAAATATGTTACATATAGTATCCATTAAATGTCTTATACGGCTGTTAAGGTTTTGGTCGGCACACAACTCTTTACTCACGTATATAGCAATTCCCGTACCAAAAATGATTAAGCGGAGACAAAACAATGCTAACTGACTGATAATCAATGAAATATATTATGATAAAAAATTCTTTGGCTCTAAATCGCTGCTATCAAAAATGATACCATTGACCAAATGAGCGTTTATAAGCAGAATTTTACTTGAAAATAATGAAGTTACTTATTTTTTATTTGCCAGATTAGGCTGAAGGTAGCAAAACTGCGAGCGGTAACAGCAGGCGTAATGGCAGTTGAAAAACCAAATTGTTTGATTCGGATATTTGCCCCAAACGAAAAACCCGAAGCTCCGCCCAAATCGCTGATGAGTAGCTCTTTACGGCGAAGAAAATTATAACCTACCAATAAATTAAAGTTGCGATGAAGAATCAACTCCGTACCAACCACAAAGTGCCGAAAAACCTTATCAATGGTTGATATTTTTCGGGGAATCTTATTGCCTTGAGCATCAAAGGTAAAATTAAAATTTGGGTCATTATAAGCCATATCAAATTGGTACAAACGGTGTGCTGTAAGCGAAAATCGTACGGGCATATAACGAGGTTTGAAGGTTACGCCCGCTTGCAAATCAAACGGAATTTCGGGGCGAATGTTGGCGTAGCTTTTCAGTACAAAACCAATGTTTTTTGCCACCACTCCAATACTTAAATCATGCACAGGGTGCTTGAAAGTGCCGCCCCAATCGGTCAGAATTACCACCGAACTGTACGATTCCAACACCGAACCAACCAACTTTGCCGACACGCCACAGCTAATATTATTGATTTTACGGGAATAAAACGCCCCCAGCGAAAAGTCATTTGCCGAAAAATCATTCGTTAAGTTGCCTGCCGCATCAGTGCCTTGAAAAGTGCCATAATTGATATTTTGCAACGAAAAAGCCCAATTTCCAGCAGTTTCGTGCTTGAAATTGGGCGAATAGTTGAGCGAAATAAAGTTAGAACCAGCAAAATATGGCGAGAAATTTAAACCAATTTGCCCACTCTGAGCCGAATCCAACAAAGCAGGATTCGACAGCACCAAGTTTATATCTTTGTCAGTAAGCGATACGTTTATCCCGCCCAAGCCATTGACTCGGGCGTTATTAGTGATATTCAAAAACGAAAAGCTATTTTGAGCTTTTACCTCAAAACAAAAAAGCAAAAAAAGCAAAAAAAATCTCGCCATCATTCAACATTATTCATTCAACATTACTTAAATAAGATACCCCAACTTAAAGCCCAGCGTGCCGCTAACGATGAGTTGCTTTCCGTTATCATTAAAAATCTTGCCAAAACCCCGATTTGTGCCAGTAATCTGGTCGCTTTCACGTTTAGTATCGTAGCTCATTTGATTATCAATATTACGAAAACCTACGCCCAAATACACATCACAAAGCCAACGCTTTCGCTTTTTGGGGTCACCGTCGAAAATATAAAACTGATTCCCGATTTTAAAATGACTACCGTAAACTTGTCGAGATTTTCTGACCAAAACCTGCTCAAAATACTCAGGCACAAAATTAATAGCGTCACGTCCCACTCGCTGAAAAGATTCTTTGCCAATGTATTTATAAAAAACCTCAACGGCATTATAATAGCCCTGCGGAAATGTTTTTTTGTTTTTTCGAGAATAAAAACGTACCTCCGCTTTTCCTCTAAAAACATTAAAATTACGATAATCATTCTGATCTGAAAAATTATCTCTGAAAGCCCCAATCAACAAATTTTGATTGGTATTTCCGTAACCTACTTCCCCTTGCAACGACACATACTGCCGTACTCGATATTCGGCTCCGAGCGTGAAAGTATTATCAAAATCAAAAATATACGAAGGTGTAGTTTTCAGGATAAGTTTTGATTTTTCTTCTTGGGCAAAACCCTCGACCGAAACCAAAAATATGAGTAAAATCAGTAATTTTTTCATCGTTTTAGTAAGATTTATAGTTCAACGGCCATTTTACTTAACAACGTCAAATCGCCCTTATCGGTGTATTCGTACTGATAAACGCCATCTTTTCCCGTCACAATCAAACGATTTGAGAGCGGAATCACGTCCACCGATTTTATGTCTTTCATGAACTTTATTTCCTTTAATTCCACGGGATTGGTGCGGTCGAATACCTTCAAACCACTCTCGCCTTCGGTAACAAAAAGTACATTTCCACTAACCCCCAAGCCATGCGGATTAATCATCTGAATTGATTTCAATAATCTCGGATTGCTCACTTGCGTAATATCCAGCACGCCCAACTGATTTTGCCCACGTTGGCAGGGCGTACCCGTGCGAAGGGTAAAATAGGCATAATTTCCGTCGGCCACCACGGGGTCGCAACTCGCAAAGTGCTGAAAGTATCCCGCTTGCGTAGGTTTTTCGGGTTGGCTCAAACTAAAAATATAAACCCCCGTGCGAGTGCCAATGAGCAGATTATCTTTGAACGGAAAAATCGTTTCGACATAAGCGTTGATGCCAACATTACCAATAAAATTGGGGTTGGCGGCATCGCTGATACCAAAAACTTTTAGCGAGCGACTATCAACTACGTACAAGTTATTTTTGGCAATCGTAAAACGTGCCAACGAACCACCCACGCCCGACCCCGCATTGGGTGAAACCGATGAAAAATTTCCCGCTGAATCGCCCGCACAACCAGACATCATTGCGGCAATAATGGTATATAATAAAATTAAAATTTTCATGATTTTTTTGTTTTTTGCATTTTGAAAAAATAAAAATTGTAAATTTTCAATAAGTTAAAGCATTGATTATAAGTCAGTTGTCGTATTTTATTAGCGACTCTTCCGTAAATCGTAAATCATAATCCATAAATTCTTGAGCCGTTGGTGTTCAATAACTTAACGATTACATTTTGGGTTTGTCAGTTGCACAAACTCCCACTTGACGACGTAGCCTTTTTGGGGGTCGGCACACTCAAACTTAACATTCTGAAAAGGCGGATAGTTGGGATACGGAAAAACGTCTTTGATACGTTTCAAGATTTTGACCGACTGGGGCGACGAAATATCAATCGCAATTAAATCCAAACCGTTGTCGGCGTACATAACATTATCTTTTAGTTCGAGGTCTTGGTTGCCAGGAATCTTGATGAAGGCAATCGGTTTCGGTGATTTCGGGTCGGCATTATTGATGACATGAACGCCCTCGTTGGCTTCATTAACAAACAAAAAAGCTCCCCGAACGTAGATTCTTGCAGGGTTTTTGAGTTTTCGAGCGGCTTCAATGCTCACTTTCTCAATGTCGGCGTAGGGCAAATAAACCGCTCGGTAGCCCATCACTTTTTCATCTTTGATGGTTTCCTCAGTTTGGCAGGCGTTTAGTAGTAAAACTCCCGCAACAAATAGTAATTTTTTCATAAAAAAATCGTGTTAAAAGTTTGTTCTTTCCACTATGATTATAAAACTAAGCAAAAGGTTGGAATAAACTACATTATTTTTTTTTCAAATAATCAATGATTGCTTTTCTGATGTCGTTTCTAACATCGTTTTCGGGAAAAGTATCAAGCACCGAAACCACGTCTGGGTTTTGTTTAGTAAAAAAACCTAAATTTCGCTCCTTCCCCGAAAGCAAAAAATCACTCGTTACGATGGTATATTCTTGGTTCACGTCCAATAGTTTTCCGTTGATTTTCCATTCTTTTTTGGTTTCATCACGAGCAACTTTTCCCCATTGCAAATAACCGCCGCTGCCTTTATTGGCAAGTCCTGTTTCCAAGACTCTTTCCAGCAAACGACCACGCATTCTTACCTCCACTAATTTACCCCCAAAAGGTAAAATTCGGAGTACATCAAGCTGTGTGATTTTGCCCGAAACCATGTCATCAATCCGTATCGAACCTCCATTAAAAAGCGTGCAGTCAACTGTATTTGGTGAAGAAGCAAACAAAGCATTATTTATCATTTCTCCCATGTTGCCTTGTACATTTCGGACGGTTGTTTCGTGTCCGTCCAAGGGTTCTTTTATATCCGAAATAACCTCATCTTTGTTCAATCCGAGGGCTTTAAAAGCAGCATCTTGAATGTCTTCCCATTTCTTAACTACGACCGCAACTGCCTGATTATCAACAATTTGATTGTTTATTTTTTTTAATTTAGAGGCTATTTCTATTACTCCCGTTTCTTTGTTGAATTTAATTCGATGAATGTACGCCGACTTGGCATTGGCATCGGCTTTTGCAAGGGTAACTCCGCCAATATATTCAATCATATTTTCGTGGTCATGCCCGCCCATGAGTAGCTTTACTTCGGGTAACATAGCGGCTAATTTGGCATCATCAACCTTATTCAAATGCGTTAGTCCGACCACAAAATCGCACTGCGGTTTTAGTTCAGAATATGCCTTTTTTGCTGCCTCAAAAAAGTCTTCATACAGCACATAATCTTTCTGATTTGAAGGCAAAACCACACCAAACATTCCGATTTTTACGGCATTTCCTTGAGGGTTTTTGAAGGTCAAAATCGTTGTTTTTAAGAAAGGCTTTTTTACGCCGTTCATAACTTTACCGAAAGGTACTAACTCACCTTTACTTTTCTGCAAAGCGTTGGTATTGAGCCAATTAAAAGTCGATTCGTTGATACGTTCTTGCAAATCTTTTTCGTCATAATCAAACTCGTGGTTGCCAAAACACACCCAATCAATGCCGACTGCGTTCATGACATCAACCATCTGCCGACCCTTAATACTTTTGCCCTCGTAGCGAAGCGTCCCCGTTACGGACGGACTTAAAAAATCGCCCGCCATGATGGTAACGGTATTGGGGTTTTCGGCTAAAAGTTCTTGGCGAACCGTGGCTACACGAGCCATTCCGCCAACTTTTCCATTGTCTAAGGGCGATATTTCATACACATCGTTGAGGTGCAAGAAAGTAACATTTACCTCATTTTGAGCTTTTCGAGAGGTTTTTGATGTGCGACAAGCACCGAATATTCCTGCGAATACGAAGAAAATGATTAATTTTTTCATGGATTTGGTGTTTTTTTAGGTTATTAGCTTTGAAAATCTTGTAAAATTAGTTGAAAAGTAAAAACAAATAAAACATTTATGTTTGATTACACTTTAATAAGATGGAATTTTGTATTCGTAATCAAAATATCAAATAATATGGAAACAGTATTATTACAAATCAATAATACAAAAGCATACAGGTTTTTAGAAGACTTGGAAGACTTGGAAATTATAAAGATTTTAAAAAAAAGTACAGAGCCAAAGCAGAAACTTTCCGAAAAATACGCTGGTAAACTTCCATCAGCTATTGCAGATGAATTGCAAAACTATGTAACTCAAAGCCGTAACGAATGGAACAACCACATTATTTAATTGACACAAACACAATCATTGATTATCTTGGACAAAAACTACCTGCGTCAGGCATGAGTTTTATGAATAATATTATTGATGATGCACCAAATATATCTGTTATTACAAAGATTGAAGTGCTTGGATTTAATGCCCCATCAGAACATTATCAGTTACTCAAAGATTTTACGAATGATGCTGTAATATTTGAATTAAGCGATAATATTGTTGATGCAACTATTAATTTGCGTAAAAATCACAAAATTAAATTACCCGATGCTATTATTGCAGCAACCGCACTTGTATATGATTTGACTATAATATCTCGCAATGTTGGCGACTTTAAAAACATACAAGGATTAGTAACAGTCAATCCTTGGGATTAATAAATCATCAGAATTACCCTACAACTTTACAAAACTAACCGCACAACCGCCACCTTTGGCAAGGCTTAAATTAAGCACATCTTTTTTAGTCAAAATTCGTCTTTCAATCTTATACGCTTCGGGGTTTGTTTGCCAATCTGAGTTCTCGGCATCAGCATAAATTTTGGTTTCGTATCGTGCATTTTCCTCTAAAAAATCCAGTTTTATGCTACTTTTTCGGGCATTTTCGTCAGTTATTGCTCCCAAAAACCAATTTTCTTTACCTTTCTGTTTTCTAACAATCGTAATAAAATCGGCTGGTTCGGCTTCCAAAATTTTTGTATCGTCCCAATCAACTGGTACATCTTTGATGAACTGAAAAGCGTCTAAATGCTTATCAAAATTCTCAGGAAAGTCGCCCGCCATTTGCAACGGACTGTACATCGTTACGTACAAAGCGAGTTGTTTTGCCAAAGTAGTTTTTACCCGAGTTTTGCGAGAAACATCATATTGATTGAGTTGAAAATTAAAAAAACCTGGCGTATAATCCATCGGACCGCCCATCAATCTCGTGAAAGGTAAAATCGTTTCGTGTTCGGGAACAAGTCCGAGGTTTGGAGCATTATTAAACTCATTACCACGAGCGGCTTCATTGGCCAACCAATTCGGGAACGTTCGGTGCAAACCCGTGGGATGAACGGGTTCGTGAGCCTCCACCATAATTTTGTATTCAGCCGTTTTTTCGGCTACTCGCTGGTAATGATTCACCATCCACTGGCTATCGTGGTGTTCGCCCCGTGGAATTATTCGCCCAACGTAACCCGTTTTTACAGTGTTCATGTTATGATTTTGCATAAATTTATAGGCCTTGTCGAAGTGTCGTTCGTAGTTCGTGGCCGACCCCGAAGTTTCATGGTGCATGATGAGCCGTACGCCTTTGGCTTTGGCATAAATTGTGAGTTCGTCAATGTTATAATCGCTGTACGGTGTGACGAAATCAAACACATTTTCTTTCCAATTTCCGAACCAATCTTCCCAGCCTTCGTTCCAACCTTCGACCAAAATACCATCAAAACCATGCTTGGCGGCATAGTCAATGTACTTTTTCACGTTTTCGGTGTTTGCTCCGTGCTTATTTCCCTCCAAAAACCAATTAGATTTCCCGACGTGCATTTCCCACCACATTCCAATAAATTTTTGCGGTTTTATCCACGAAACATCAGCGATTTTTGAAGGCTCGTTCAAGTTCAAAATCATTTTTGATGCCAGAATATCGGTTGCTTTATTGCTCACAATAATCGTTCGCCACGGTGTTTGGAACGGTGCTTGCAAATACGCTTTATTGCCAACGGCATCGGGTACTAAATGAGTTGTAAAAGTGAAATTTGCTTTGTCCAAAGTCAGGTTCATGGCAGGATAATTGACCAACGCCGCCTCGTGAATATTGATATAAATGCCGTCGGTGCTTTTCATCATCAAAGGCGTTTGAACCGTGTTTGTGCCAATGACCGCTTGCAGGGCAATATCCATTTCTTTTTTAGCGGCTTTTAGGGCATCAATTTCACTCAATTTGGTGGTATTATACAAATATTCGTTGGTGTCATAGTCGCCAGGAATCCAAAACGTTTTGTGGTTTCCTGCCAAATTAAATTGGGTCAATTCATCGCCCACAATGAAATGTTTCAAAGCACTTTGTTCTGGAAATTCATAGCGAAAGCCCACCCCATCATCAAACACTCGGAAGATAATATTGAGTAGGTTTTTAGTATTATTTTTATCTAAACACTTTACTATCAACTGTTTATAATCATTTCTAATGCTCGAAACCTCGCCCCAAACGGGTTTCCAAGTTTCATCAACACTACTCGAATCAATCGAAACGATTTGAAATTTATTCAGCAAGATTACGGGTTTATTCAACGAAAAACCAATAGTTGATGGCTCAATGATTATCTTATTTTTGTAGGAAACTTGGTAAGATAGATTACCATTTTCGGCAGAAACAACTTTTAGCGTAATCTGCTTATCTGGGGAAGAAATTGAGGCGTTTTTCTGAGCAAAAAGTGTCATGCAAAAGCACGAAAACACAAGCGAAATCTTAATTTTTGAGATTTTCATAGGTAGTTTTGTAGAGCGATTTTCCAAATTGCTCCCCTTGATTATAGATTAAATGTACGGACAAACTAAATCCAAATTATGGAATTATGCAATATCTTTATAAAAAAAAGACGTTGCAGTGCAACGTCCCTATTGTTATTCTCGCCATTGCCAATATCCCCACTGACGATTAAACCAACTCCCCCTTCAAATGCCTCGGCGTGAGCCATTCGGGCTTGGTAGTTTTTATGTTTGCTTTCAAGTCATTCAAAATCGTGTAAAGCCCAAAATAGGTTCGATTGACGTACAAACCGTGCTGAGAGCCACGGGCGGCTTTTGCATCTTTCAGTTCGGGAAGTTTGGCCACGTATTCGAAGAAATTATAGATTTCATCAACGTAGCCCGCCTGTCCAAAATCAAAAGTATGCGAGTTGAATGGACGACCGAGTAATTCAATCATTTTTTTGAATAAATCGGAGAAAAATACTTGATTTTTGGGTGAATCTTCTTTCACGATGAACTCCAAAGTCCAGAAAATACGCTGAATTTCGGCTTCATCTTCGAGCGTATCGGGATTTATCAAGGCAAAATAATTAGTGTAGTAATCTTCGGGAATGACCTTCACACAACCAAAATCTATCACGCCTAAACGTCCATCTTGCGTCATCAAAAAATTACCAGGGTGCGGGTCGGCGTGTACTTGGCGGAGCGTGTGCATCTGAAAATCATAAAAATCCCAGAGCGTTTGCCCGATTCTATCACGCACTTCTTGCGATGGATTGGTATCCAAAAATTCTTTCAGGTGTTGTCCCTCAATCCAATCCATTGTCAAAATACGCTTTGAAGAGTATTCTGGGTAATATTTCGGAAAAAACAAGTTGGGAATATGACTACACGCCTCCGTAATTTCGACCGAACGCTGCAATTCCAAATCGTAATTTGACTCTTCAATGAGCTTGTCTTCTACTTCTCTAAAATAGCGATCAATTTCGGCATCATTCAAATTGAGTAACTGAACCGCCAACGGACGAGCCATTTTCAAATCCGAACTTACACTTTCGGCAATGCCAGGGTATTGTATTTTTACTGCTAAATTTTTACCCGCTTTCGTTGCTTTATGCACCTGTCCGATTGATGCGGCATTTTCGGCTTTCAGCTCAAAGGTATCAAACATTTCGGTTGGCGATTTATCGAAATATTTCTTGAAAGTTTTGATAACGAGCGGCCCAGAAAGCGGCGGTGCCGAGTACTGTGCCATCGCAAATTTGTCGGTGTAGGCACGTGGAAGCAGGTTTTTATCCATGCTC
>JANNEN010000167.1:0-3369 GCA_031378715.1 Emticicia sp. | reverse complement strand
ACGGGTTTGGCTCGTTGATGGTTAAATCAACGATTGATTTGAAGTTTTTGATATGTAACGACTTGATTTTCAATGGTTTATTACAATACTGGGGTAAATTTTGGTGTATTATCAATGATTTGTTGTATCGCTCCAAGTATTAGCGGCGTTTCTCTGATAAAGTATTTTTGGTTATCAATCACGGCATTTACACCATCTAATTTCAAAAAAAGCCATTCTTCGCCCGTCGTAACGCAACCATAAATTAATGATATTTCATTGCTACGTTTTTTGTTAAAAATTGCCGCACCATACATTTGAGCAATACATTGAGGTACACCAACATCAACATCATTCTTCTTAGCTTCCACCAATGCAAATATTGGAGCGGCAACATGATACGATTGTGGTTTTCGACTGAAAAGATAATCACATTCGCCATTCAGCCCTTTTTCAATATCGGCATTTAGGGTTTCGCCCGAAAAAACAGTAAGCTCATGATTGTTAATTTCTACCATTTCTAATAAAATAGGCGTTACAATCATCTCGGAGCGGGCTTTCTCACTGAATGTCGGTGATTTTTCGGCAAGACGCAACGAGTGTTTCAGCCAATCACTTGGCTCAATAGCAACCTTGGAAAACATACTTTGGCTTGAAACCGCTATATTTATACCCAAATCTTGCTCTAATTGCTCAATCGTGAAATTTGAATACGCCATTTTATTTATCGTTAATTTCTTTCAACAATTTGTTGTAAAACTCCCAAAATTAAATTTATATCTTTAATAAAATATTTTTCTTTGTCAATCAAAACAACATCATTTTCGAGTTTCATAAATAGCCATTCTTCACCTGTTGTTACACAACCGTAAATGGTTTTGATGCCGGTTTGCTCATTTTCATTAAACATTTTTGCACCTATCATTTGTGCAATGCACTGTGGAATTGCTAAGTCAATGTCTTGTCGGGCGGCGTTCCGCTTTTTTGCCTCAACTAAACCAAAAATAGGCGTTTCTAAAACATATTTATTGTTTTTTTTGCTTAAAATAAAATCACATTCACCGTTCAAACCCTGTTCGGGACTTACATCTAAATTGAAACCCGAAAAAATAGAAAAGTGCATTTTTTCAGCCATTTCCAGCAAAGTTGGCATTACTAAGAGTTCCGAGCGAGCTTTTTCACTATATAATGAATAGTTCGATGCCATTGAAAGTGCTTTTTTTAGCCACTCGCTTGGTTCGAGAATTTCTTCATTATCGAACAAAGGTAGCGGCGAGGTTTCGATATGAAGATGAAAATCTCGCTTGACTTGTGTAAAGTAAAATTTGAATAAGCCATTTTGTTTTTGTTTCTCCGATTTGAAAAAATAAGATTTTGACATGTAATAGCTTGATTTTAAACGAGTTATATTTTATCAAAACTCCCCCATCGGGGGAAGGGGGGCTGTCAATAATCTCCCAAAGTCTCAGGCAGTTGTGCCAATGCCACTGCCAACTGCTCATCGTTTGGTGCTACGCCGTGCCATTTGTGGCTGCCCATCATGAAATCTACGCCCGCACCCATTTCAGTTTTCAACAAAATCATAATCGGCTGACCTTTACCCGACAGCCGTTTGGCTTTACGAAGTCCAGTGATTACTTGCTCCATGTTGTTGCCGTCCGCAATTTCCATTACGTTCCAGCCGAAGGCTTTGTATTTCGCTTTCAAATCACGGTTTGCCATAACTTTCTCGGTTGGCCCGTCGATTTGTTGGCCGTTGAGGTCAATTATCGCAATCAAGTTATCGAGTTTGTGGTGCGGAGCTGCCTGTGCTGCTTCCCAAACTTGCCCTTCTTGCTGCTCACCATCACCCATGAGGCAATAAATGGTAGTCTTTTCACCATTCAAACGCTTCGCCAAAGCTGCACCAATGGCCACCGACATTCCTTGCCCGAGCGATCCTGACGCAATTCTGATGCCTGGGAGATGCTCGTGTGTAGTTGGGTGGCCTTGTAGGCGAGAGTTTATTTTACGAAAAGTTGCCAATTCTGATTTATCAAAATAGCCTCTGTGAGCCAAAACGCTATAAAAAACGGGCGAAATATGACCATTCGACAAGAAAAATAGGTCTTCGTTCGTACCGTCCATATTAAAAGTAAGGTTTCCACCTTTTCCTTTTCTCTGATTGATTTTCATTTGTTGGAAATATAGTCCAACCAACAAATCGGTACAACCTAACGAGCCGCCTGGGTGTCCTGACTGACAGCCATGCACCATTCTGACGATGTCCCTGCGTACTTGCGAAGCGATGTCTTGTAATTCTTTGGTTTGCATTTAAAAATAATTAGTAAGTGTCAAGTATAAGTTTAATGTAAGCGTAGCTAAAAATATAGAAAAGTAATGATTTTTACAGATGTTTTGCAAAAGTAACGATTTAAACTATATTTGTAAAAAACTATTTTCTTATGGAGTTACTTACGGTGCTTGAAACCGAAAAACATATTGAAGAAATAGCTCTCTCTGAATACCAATTAGAGCGTGGAAAACCTATGCCAAACCTTACTCATGGTTCACTGCAAGCAAATTTGATTATTCAAATTGCTGTAAAATACGGTTCTGAATACAGAATCGCAAGCGAAGTTGCATTAGCAACCCAGCCGACGGGTACTACGCCCGATATTGTTTTGTATCCTAACCGTGATTTGAATTTTATCAACGAAATTTCAAAACAAACCGATGCCCCATTACTGGCTATCGAAATTCAATCCCCTTCGCAATCTATTGATGAAATGATTGATAAAGCTATTCAGTTTTTTGCTTTTGGTGTTAAATCTTGTTGGGTAGTCGTACCCGCCATGAAAGGAATTGCGGTTTACGCTGACGCTGAACATTACCAGTTTTTTCAACACGATGATATTCTGAAAGATGCAACGTTGAATATCGAAATTGAATTGAACAAAGTTTTTGTTTAGTTCAAAATCTGCCCTGCGTGGTTTTTTGTGTCGATTTTTTCGATAATTTCTTCAATAATTCCTTGCTCATCAATCACAAAAGTAGTTCGCACAATGCCCATGTAGGTACGTCCGTACATTGATTTTTCTGCCCAAACGCCGAAGTCATTTACTACTTTTAGGTCAGTATCGGCCAATAAATCAAAGGGGAGGTTAAATTTTTTGATAAACTTCTGATGCGATTTTTCATCGTCCGTACTTACGCCCAGCACTACGTAGCTTTTTGCCAAAAGTGCGGCATAGTTATCTCGCAAACTACACGCCTGAGCCGTACAGCCTGGCGTGCTATCTTTTGGATAAAAATACAAAACTACTTTTTTGCCCAAAAAATCTGATGAATTAACGACGTTTCCGTTTTGATTTTTTGCTTGAATTTGTGGAGCTGGATTTCCTACTTTTA
>JANNEN010000154.1:0-5935 GCA_031378715.1 Emticicia sp. | reverse complement strand
ATAGACCGCTCCTGTTGCGGCACATTGACCGTGAGCAAACCAACCCCCGACCGCAAACAAGCCTTTGCCGCAATAACGGCAGCACCCATTCGCCCCGTGTTTCCTGCGATGAGCAAAGCGTGACCATAAGACCCCTTGTGCGAAATAATTTCTCGGGGTTTTAGGAGTATTTTATTGGATTCTTTGGTGATAATTTTCATCTTTTTGTGATACGTT
Source organism: Emticicia sp. (assembly GCA_031378715.1). Lineage (GTDB taxonomy): Bacteria > Bacteroidota > Bacteroidia > Cytophagales > Spirosomataceae > Emticicia. The sequence goes on along the minus strand of JANNEN010000154.1, from coordinate 5,719 downwards.
TATAAATCTGAATTAAAACCAATGGAATCAAACCCGCACCGATTGAAACGCCCCAAACATTCAGTGGCAAAACGGATAACCCCATCACGGAACGCATCTGCGGGATTAGATAAACGAGGGCAATCAACCCCGCACTAATGATGATAGCATACCAAACAAAATGATTTTTGGTGATTTCATTCACCCAAAACTTAGACTTTGGCGAAGCCATATTGAAGACGTGAAATAATTGAGAAACTCCCAAAGTAATAAACGCTACATTGTTCAACGTTTTTTGGTCTTGCGATATGAACTCTCGGCAAAAAACAACCGCAGCAATCACCGAAAGCGTAATAATGACCGAGAAAATTCCGATTTCAACCCAATCTTTGTTGGTTACGATGTCTTCTTTTGGATTTCTGGGCGGTACTTGCATTACCGTTTTATCACCCTTGCCAAGCCCCAAAGCTAAGGCAGGGAATACGTCCGTTACCATATTCAAAAACAAAATTTGCAAGGGCAAAATAGTGGAGGCAGGAGCCAAAAACCCCATGGCAGTTACGATAAAAATCTCGCTGATATTGCAAGAAACCAAGTAAACAACAAACTTTTTGATGTTATTAAAAATCTCCCGCCCGTGGGCTACCGCCTCGGCAATGGACGTAAAAGAGTCGTTTTTTAACACAATACTGGCCGTTTCTTTGGCTACTTGTGTACCTCGCAAACCCATTGCAATGCCCACATCGGCTTTTTTGAGGGCGGGGGCATCGTTCACGCCGTCGCCTGTCATGGCTACGATATTTCCTGCTTTTTGAAAAACGTCGGCAATGTCCAATTTCTGTTTTGGGGTAGTTCGGGCAAAGACGGCGGTGGCTAAAATCCGCTTTTTCCATTCTCGGGTGAATGTTTTTCCAGTGGGCAAATCACCTCCAATGATTACGTTTTGCTCGGTTTCATCTACTAATCCTAATTTTTTGTAAATATTTAGAGACGTTTTGTGGTGGTCGCCCGTTATCATTACCACTTTTATACCCGCATCTCGGCAGGTAATAATGGCTTTTTTGATGTCTAATCGGGGCGGGTCGAGAAATCCGATTGAGCCGATGTAGGTTAGTTCGTTTAGATAATTTTCATCGCTGATTTTCGCTTCTTCTCGGTACGCAAACGCCAAAACTCGGAGTCCTTCTTCTGATATTTTTTCGGATTCTTCGAGGATTTTCTTTCTATCAGCTTCGCTCAAATCCTTGACAGATTCACCGCTTTGAATTTTATTGCATTTTTCCAATAATTGCTCCACTGCACCTTTGGCTGCAACAAAATTCCCCTTTTCGGATTTGTGCAACGTTGCCATCATTTTCGTATCGGCATCAAACGGAATCTCGCCGATGCGTTCGTAGTTTTTATGGATTTCGTTGAGCGGAATTTCGGAAGCATTGACCAAATGAAGCAAGGCAATTTCTACGGGATCGCCCAAGGTTTTTTCTTTTTTACCTTTTATTTCCAACTTGGCATTGTTGCACAAAGCCCCCACAATTTTCAGTTTTTCAAAATTAAAACTGCTTTTCTGAATTTCGCCATCTTTGAATTTCAAAGCATTGTTTTCGATGCTCGCTTTAATAATTCCATCAGGGAAAATGAAGGTGTCCACGTGGATTTTGTTCTCGGTGAGCGTACCCGTTTTATCGGTCAAAATCACGCTCGTGCTGCCCAGCGTTTCAACGGCGGATAGTTTTTTTACAATCGCATTTCGCTTGGCCATTAGCAACATACCGTAGGAAAGTGCCACCGTGGATACAATGGGCAAGCCTTCGGGAAACGCCGCCACGGCCAGAGCAATGGAGGTTTCGAGAATAATATACCAGTCTTTTCCTTGTATAATGCCCGTTACCGCAAAGACAGCCGTCATTACTAAGGTTATCCAAATTAGTTTTTTGCTGAGGGCGTTTAGCTTTTTATCAAGCGGCGTTTCGGTGGCTACCGAACTTTCGACCAATGACGTGATTTTGCCCAATTCGGTGTCTTTGGCAATGCCCGTAATGATGGCTTTTCCGTTGCCGTTCATCACCGACGAACCCTTAAAAATCATATTAAACTGGTCGCCGAGGGCGGTTTTTTCGGGCAATACTTCAATATTTTTGAGTGTCGGCAACGACTCGCCCGTGAGAGAAGATTCATCGCATTGCAACTGATTAGATGCCACCAAACGTCCATCGCCAGGAATGACATCACCCGCTTCGAGTTCAATCAAATCGCCAAGCGTTATTTTTTCGGAGTTGATTTCCTGCAATTTTCCGTTTCTGACAACCCTTGATTTGCTTACGTCCATCTCTTTCAAGGCATTCATCGAACTTCGGGCTTGCATTTCCATCAAAAAACCAATGATGGCGTTTACCAAAATCACGACAGCAATGGCAACGGCTTCAATGTAATGCTCGAAATAGGCCGAAACCGCAATCGCAAAAACCAATAAATAGACAATCGGACTTTTGAATTGTTCCAAAGCAATGAGCCAAACGCTTTTTTGCGGCTGTGCTTCATAGACATTCAACCCAAAAGTTTTATTGCGATTGTTGGCTTCATGGTCACTAAGTCCTTGGTTTACATCGGTTTGAAACGTTTTTATGATTTCATCTACCGATAGCACGTGGGCGTTTTTGGTGGAGTATTGAATTTTCATTGTGTTGGTTTGTTTTCAGTCTTTGCTTTTTTCTTGAAAAAACGCCTTAACAAAAAGTTGTGTTGCAAGGCTTCGAGGTCTTCATCAAGTTTTTTACTGCCTGATTCTAAGTTTTTTAGCGTTATTTTCATTGACTCTGCCGTTTCGGTATCATTCAAAAGTACGCCCACGGCATTGTCTTTTTGGTTGAGTTTATCGCTGATTGTTTTAAGATTTGCCGTAAAGAGTGTTACCGATTTAGACGCATCATTGAGTTGTGCCAAAGTTGCTTTTACGCTTCGATAAACCACCGTGTCGCTCGCCAAGTCATTGATGGCGTTACCTTTTTTGTTTAATTTGCCCGAAAAACCTTGCAGATTTGCTAAAACGCTCTTACTTTCTTCCGAAACTGTCTTTAAGTTAGCGAGTGTTGCCTGCAAATTATCCGCCGAGGCAGTTAGTTTTCGGGCAATGTTTGGGTCGTTCAACAACGTAGCAAGTGTACCTTCCCCGTTATTGATTTTCTTGCTGATGCTCTTAAAATCCTTGGTTATTTCGAGAATATTTTTGTTGTTTTCTTGTAACGTTGCCATCATGTCGTCGGTGCTGAGTCCGTGTTCGACACGCAAAAAATCGTTTTTTTCGACTTGTGGTTTGCCCGAATTTCCACCGTAAATAATAACAATTTTGCTTCCTATCAAGCCATCAGAACCGATTTTGGCTTTGGCATTTTTATGGATATGCGATTCGGCTTTTCGCTCAATATTCATCGTAACTTGTACTTGCGAGTCGCCGTAAAAGTCAATTTTCTTCACTGTACCGACTTTTACGCCCGAAAACAGCACATTTGCCCCCGACTGCAAGCCGCTTACATCATCAAAGACGGCATTGAGGGCAAACGTTCGGACAAAGGTTTTTTTCTGTCCGCCCAAAGTAAATACCGTAGCCACCAAAATAACGATACCCAAAAGGATAAAAATTCCGACGATTACGGGGCGATTATTTTTAAAATTTATCATTTTTCGTTAATGAAGTTATAGTCGTAAAAAGTTCTGATTGCCTCATCGTCCGAGCTAAAAACATCTTTGAAACTACCTGTTTTTGAAAATTTCCCTTCCATTAGAATGGCTACTCGATTGGCAGTTTTTTTTGCACAAGTCAAATCGTGGGTGATTATGATTGCACTTGTGTTGAACTGTTTCTGAACTTTTGTAATCAAATTATTTATTTCAATGCTCGTAATGGGGTCAAGTCCAGAGGTGGGTTCGTCGTAAAGCATTATTTCGGGTTTCAGAATCAAGGTTCGGGCAATACCGATGCGTTTTCGCTGTCCACCCGATAGTTCGGAGGGCATTTGGTTGATTGTTTGCGACAAACCAACTTCACTCAAAACGGCCTCAATGGCATGATTGACCTCGTTTTTGCTCAATTCTCGCTTGTTTCTTGTCAGTGGAAATGCCAAGTTTTCTCGCACGGTCATGCTGTCGTACAAGGCTGAGTTTTGAAATGAAAACCCTATTTTTGATCGCAATGCTTGTAATTCCTTTGGACTAATTTTATCTACTTCCTGCCCAAATACTTTTACAGTACCGCTATTGGGTTTGAGTAAACCCGAAATTATTTTGATTAAAACCGATTTTCCGCTGCCCGAACGGCCAAGTACTGCCAAGTTTTCGCCCTTAAATATCTCAATATCAACACCATTAAGCACGGTTAGGCTACCAAATGATTTCTTTAAATCTTTGATGGTAATGACGGGTTCGATATTTTTTGTTGTTTGGTTCATCGCTTTTTACCTAATCGCATTGACAAATTGTACGATTATCATTTCTTCCACAAAAATCAAAAACATAGACACCACAACTGCCGAATTTGCCGCTTTTCCTACGCCCTGCGTGCCATTTTGGGCATTATAGCCTTGATAACAACCCGCAACGCCAATAGTAAAACCGTAACAAACGGCTTTGAAAATTGACGAATTTATGTCCAAAAACGAAATAGTACTAAACGCATTTTTCATAAAAGCCGCAAAACTTGTCTGTTCGTTTTGGTGAATATTAATGTACGAACCCAACATTCCGACCAAGCCAGAATAGAGTGTCAGCACTGGAATCATAAAAGTTGTAGCAATCACTCGGCTTACCACCAAAAACTTAAAAGGGTTGGTTGCCGAAACTTCCATGGCATCAATTTGTTCGGTTACTTTCATTGAGCCTAATTCGGCACCGATGTTAGAACCAACTTTGCCCGCCGCAATGAGTGAAGTAACCAAGGGTGCCAATGCCCGAATGATGGCAATCGAAATGAGTGAAGGCAACCAAGAACTTGCTCCGAAAGTTGAAAGTGAAGGACGGGATTGCTTTGTAAAAACTATGCCGACAATAAAGCCTGTCAGAGAGATTAAAGGCAACGATTTATAACCAACATTGTAACATTGATTGATAATTTCTTTCCACTCAAAAGGGGGAGAGAATGCTTCCCTGAAAAATAAACCTATAAACTTGGAAACATCGTAGATTTTCAAGAAAAAAGCGTCTATTTTCCTTGAAATTAAATATTTTTTTTGTGGAATAATTTCTGAATTTGGCTTCATTTTTTATCTTTTTCATTCACCAAAAATCTCTTTTGAGAGTTTTGTGTCCAAATTATACAAGTCATTGCGGAAATTTAATTGCCCATTCATATCAACCCACGCCGTAAAATAAGCAATGTAAACTGGTACGGTGGGCTTTACCGAAATAAATGTTTCGTTGTTGGTTTTCAATATTTTATCTATTTTTTGGGTTTGCCAATTAGGGTCTTTTCGGAGTAAGTAAAGGGCTAATTTTTGCGGTTCGGCAACTCTAATGCAACCATGACTAAATGCTCGTTTGGATTCACCAAAAAGGCTTTTTGCGGGCGTATCATGCAAATAAATGCTGTAATTATTCGGAAAAAGAAACTTAATTTTGCCCAACGAATTATTTTTTCCTGGTCGTTGTCGGTAATTTCCGTTTACTTCTTCCATGTTATTTCTTGCTAAATAATTAGAGTTTTGCCTGATTTTTGGCAAAATTTCATTTCTAACAATGCTCGTAGGAATAT
>JANNEN010000075.1:0-5620 GCA_031378715.1 Emticicia sp. | reverse complement strand
GAGGGTTATTCGCACGCCGAAATTGCCGAAATGCTCAATATTTCGGAAGGAACATCTCGCTCGCAACTTTTCAAGGCAAAAGCGATGATGAAACAAAAAATTGTAATGCTCAAACTTGTAAACTGATGACCCAAGAAGAACAAAATATCAAACACAAAATCGAAAATTTTTCCGACACGGATTTGTACTTTGAGGATACCGATTTGTGGAAACGATTGGAGGAACGTTTGGACGAAAAAAAGCCCCAAAAACAAAAACCTTTGTGGCTTTGGTGGGCGGCAGCGAGTTTATTGATTGGTGGTTTTTTCTTGATTGATTTTGAAGAACCAGTAAATACCCAAGCGATGATTTCTACTCAAAAAAACTCCGTGAAACTCCGTGAGGAACCCCGTGCAACTCCGTGGTCAAAAAAAAATAAACAAAAACCCATTCAAAAAGAAGCCATAACTAACATACCTCTTGTTGAAGCACAAGCCGAAGAGCAAAAAAAACTCACTATCGAACTTGAAATAGTACGGTCAAAAATCAATTTCGATTCGCTTATCTACAACAAAAAAACTATCGCTTATGAACTAAAATTTAGAAACGAAAAAGTTACAACGGTTGATTTTCCATTGATTCCCGACAAGTTAATGAAGCGGGAAAACTTTGCTAAACGGGCTTTTCGACAACTAAAAAGTTTTAATACCGAAGGCAAAATCGACTGGCGGGAACTCAACATTGAGCCACGCAATGTGTGGGCGTATTTGGGGCAGAGTTTTAGGTACGATACAACTAAGGTAATGTATAATGGTAAATGATAAATATTCAAGGCTATTCGTGAAATTACTGGGTTTAACGCTGGCAGGGTTCAGAACCCTGCCAGCGTTGTGAAGTGAAAATAATTAGAACCAAGTTTAATTAGTTACATACAGTACAAAATTCTAAACATCAAAAAAATGAAAAAGCAAATCACACTACTAACTTTTATGCTTATCTCCACTTTTGCAAGAGCAAACGCCGTTGAGGATTCGCTCATTGCTAACATCGGCAAGAAAGCAAAAGTTGTTTTTTATGCCGAAAACAAGGCTGATCTGAACGAAATTGCTAAATACGACCTCAATAAACTCTTTGCCGAAGTACGCAAACGCTCCGAAAAGAATTTCTCAAACAACGAAGAAGTAACCCTCCGTGAAGTGGACGAAAACCTAAAAAATCGTGAGGTAAACACCAAGATTTCGAGCAAAAAATGGTTGAAGAATATGAATGTTAATTTGTTTGTGGGGGTGAGTACGACCGAATCGGGGGCATTTTTTCAAGGTGAAACGATAAATTTTCCGTCAATCGGAGGGGTTTATCAAAAAGCCAGTGCTATGAAAGGTAAAACTATTCCGATGATTGGTTTGGGCGTTTTCTTTGATAAAAAACTCAACAGAAGTGATAGATTTGACTTCTCAATTCGGTACGGCGGCGGGTTTGATTTCATTACATCAAGAATAAAAGCAACAAACGCTATGTCAAGTTTTCAATATACCGCTAATGTGTCGAATCCACTAAACAATAAATTTATTGACTCTTTGTTTAGTTCTTCTTCTTCGAGATACCTAAATACTTCAACGCTCAATTTATACACGCAACTTATGCCGACTATAAGTTTGATAAATAGTAAGGGTCAAAAAACGTTTAGTTTTGGAATTGGGTTAAAGTCGTTGGTGAGTTTGAATAATTTTAGACGAATTGATAGTCAATTTTACTTTTCAAACTTGGGAGAAACTCTTTTCTTATCTGACGAACCTACAATGAATTTTAGATACAGAACTTTTCAAACTGCTTGGGTGGCAAATATAGGCTATAAGTCAATAAACTTGTTTATTCAAATGCAACCCAATATTGCAAATGTTAGGCAAGTAGTTCGTACCAAAGAATCAAACACATATACTTTTGGGGGAACGCAAGCAAGTGCCAGTACCTACATCGTCGGTCTTCGTTTCGGCAAATAATCATATATTTGAGATTTTTTCACCAAGAGTCAGCGTCGGTTGGCTTCATTTTATCAAATAATTAGCAAAAATTAAATAATTTTATCGTTTTTTATCTAATTTTAAATCAAAATCTATGTTAAGATGCAAGAGCGAAAAATAGTTCGACACAAACATATTGGCGATCAATACTTTTATTTATTAGAATTGGGCAGAAATATGACCCCAACCGAAAGGCTGATAAGTTTGTTTGAAATGCAAGAAGAGTATCGGCAGATTCATAATGAAAGTAAGCAAAAGATCGAACGTAAAATTTTGATTAGAAAACCGTCATGGATTTAGAAAATTCAGAATTTCTGCGTTTTGTAGAAAGTGCCAATGCCAATAATTTAAAATTTATGGTTATCGGGGGAATGGCTCTCAATCTTCACGGTATCATGCGGCACACTAAAGATGCTGACATCTGGATTCGACCAACAAATGAAAATAAAGCACTTTTCTTGAAAACTTTACTCGGTATCGACTATACTGAAGATGAAATTGCAGATATTCGAGAACAGAACTTTACTGAACCACAAGTTTTTACGCTCGTAGGGCCGATAGATATTCTGACAGTTGTTCATAAAAAGTTTGACTTCGATGAATGTTTTGAACGGGCGAAAGTTCAGCAAATTCAAGAACATTCGATACGTGTATTGCACATAACCGATTTGCGTGAAGTGAAAGTATTAGCAAAACGAAACCAAGATTTTAGAGATGTAATAATGATTGACGATTTTTTGAAAGGTGAAGATTTACCTAAAAACCCCGAAAATTTTTGGGATAAAATACAATTTTGGAAGAAAAGATAAAAGTTATCAATGCAAAGAGCCAAATCAGTATTGGCTCTTTTTTTGTTACTATTCAAAGAAATTAAAAAATACTATGTTCGTCAATGCTATCGAAGAGGTTGGGCGTTTTACTCGCCCGATTCAGTTTATTTCCAGAAATTATAATGAATCTATTGTTACGGGCGGAGCCGCCACGATGTTTTTTGTCAATGAATTTTCGTGTGCCGTTACCTGCAAGCACGTCATTGATTTGATTGGTAATCGTACGAATATGAATCAACACTATGCCAATTTCCGCCAAGAACGGCAAGCTATTCCACGGGACGGCCGCTACCAAAAAGCGTTGCGAGGCTTAGAAATAAAGTATGATTATAAACCCGATGCAATGATCGAACTCAGCGAACGATTTTTGGATTGTACCGCCGACCCCGAAATGCGTTTCCGTTGGATAAACCACCCAAAATATGACTTGGCAATCATAATTTTTGAGCAATTTCGGCAGCCACTTTACCAATCCTACGCTCGATTCTTGAAAAATGGCTCGACTTTAAAGCAAGGCAAATCGCTCTGCCGATTGGGGTATCCGTTTCCTGAATTTACTAATTTTCAGTACAACGCCCAGGCCGATGCAATCGAGTGGACAAACAGCGGCATCACTGGCACGCCACGATTCCCGATTGACGGTATGCTGACCCGCCATTTGGTTGATGAAGGTACGCTTTTTGGTGTCGAACTAAGCACCCCAGGCTTGCGTGGACAGAGCGGTGGGCCACTTTTCGACCGAAACGGCTTGGTTTGTGGTATGCAAAGCAAAACCAATGCCCTGCACTTAGGGTTTGACATGCACAACGCCGAACACAACATCAACGGCAAGACAATCAAAGTCAATAATCAGCCTTTTCTGCACGTGGGGCATTGCATTCACGTTGATATTATCAAGGAGTTTCTTGCCCAAAATGACATTAAGTTTTATGAAGAATGAAACCTAAACCTCCTCGGTTTGTAGCTGTTTTTCGTAAAGTTCACGGTACGCTCCGCCACTTTCGTAGAGTTGTTCGTGGGTGCCTTGTTCGATAACTTCGCCATTGTCTAAAACCAAGATTCTGTCGGCTAACTTTGCCGACGAAATTCGGTGCGAAATAATAACCGAAGTACGATTCTGCATGATGCGTTGGAGGTTATTCAAGATGATATTTTCGGTGTTGGTATCAACCGCCGAGAGGCAATCGTCAAGTATCAAAATCTTTGGTTCACGGGCAATCGCACGGGTGATTGAAAGCCTTTGTTTCTGTCCGCCCGAGAGCGTAATGCCTCGTTCACCGAGTTTTGTATCGAATTTTTCTGGGAAATCCATAATGTTTTCGTACAAATCGGCATCTTTTGTGGCCTGAATGATTTGTTCTTCTGATAAATCGGGCGAACCAAACTTGGCATTATTCAGTATCGTATCCGAAAACAAAAACACTTCCTGCGGCACGTATCCGATTTGGCTACGCAAAAATTGCACGTTATAATCCTTGATTGATTTGCCATCAAAAAACACATCGCCACGGGTGGGGTCATACATTCTGACCATCAAGTTAGCGATTGTACTTTTCCCAGAACCCGTTGTGCCGAGAATGGCTACTGATTCACCCGATTTTATGTCGAGATTAAAGTTTCGGAGTGCCTGAATCCCCGAATCGGGATATAAAAAATCAATATTTCGGAAACTGATATTACCCTCAATTTCGGTCTTGATGTTTTTTGCAGAAACGATTTCAGACTTAATATTCAGAAACTCGTTGATGCGTTTTTGAGAAGCCGCTGCCCGCTGAATCTGGCTCGATGTCCAACCCAAAGCGATGAGCGGCCAGGTGAGCATAAATACGTACATGATAAATTCCGTTACGTTTCCTGGGGTCAGTCGCCCCGCAATGATTTCTTGCCCACCCACATAAACGCACAAAATTGTACTCATGCCAATAAGTAAGGCAGTGGTTGGAGAAAATAGCGAATCGACCTGAGTCAAGGCCAAGGATTTTTCTTTGTAAACATCACTTTCGGCCGTAAAACGCTTTGCCGAATCATCTTCACGGGCAAAGGCTTTCAAAACTCTGATTCCTGAAAATGCTTCCTGCACAAAAGTAGAAAGATTAGAAAGGCTGCGTTGAATTTCTTCCGAACGCTTGTGCATAGTACTACTCACCAAAAAAATACTCGCCGACAGCACGGGCATTGGCAGCAACACCCACCAAGTAAGGCGGGCATTGACCGAAAACATATAACTCAAAATCAGTACCACCAACACGACCATATTCATCAAATACATGAGCGACGGCCCGACGTACATTCGAACTTTGCTGACATCTTCCGAGATACGAGCCATCAAATCGCCCGTGTTGTTTTGGCGGTAAAAACTCAACGGCAGACTTTGATAATGGGCATAAATTTCGTTTTTTAGGTCAAATTCAATGTGGCGGGACATCACAATTAAGGTTTGGCGAACTGCAAACAGGAAAATTCCTTTCAAGATAGCCATTACCAAAATCAACAAACCATAGATGCCGATGCTGGTCGTGAAGACATCATACATGGTTTTTTGGGTTTGAGAATTATCAAAAAGTAGATAAACATCAATCGTTTCCTTGACTAAATCAAGGGCATGACGCACGATTTGGGCGGGCAGGATTCCAAAAAGGTTAGAAATGATGGTAAAAATGATTCCGAGAATCAAGTACCATTTGTATTTTAAAAAATATTTATTGAGGTAAGCGAGATGTTTCAAGAGTGTTTGAATTTGCTTGTACTAATTTTTAACAACGTTTTTTTGGAAAATGTTGCAAAAAAAAT
>JANNEN010000058.1:0-9713 GCA_031378715.1 Emticicia sp. | reverse complement strand
GATTGACGTTGGCCCCGAGGGCGGCAACAAAGGCGGCACAATTGTAGCCGAAGGCACACCCGAGCAAGTGGCAAAGGTAAAAGGTAGCTACACGGGTTTATTCTTGAAAGAAGAATTGAAGAGTAAATAAAAAAACCTATTTTACCCACTCCGACCACGGAATGACAAAGGGCAGAATAATCACCCAAATCAAGAAAAACAAAGCCATCCCCGACGGATAAGGCTGATTATTTCTGATGGCGGGCAGTGCCACAACCAAAAGCCAAGTGCCTTTGTAGATGAGTTGCACCAAGAAAACGGGCGAAAACGAAACGGGTCGCCAAAGCCCTAAAACCGACAAAATGGCAATGGCTAACCACAAGCACCCAACGAGTCGTATTACTTCGGTTGGCTGGTAGGCGTTCTGAAAAACGGTTGCGGCTGCTCTTTTTGGATTCCATACGGACGTAATGCTTATCCAGCCCGCCACAATAATATTGGCTACGTAAACTATTTTTAGTGCTATCATTTTTTTGTTTTTAAAAAAATTGTCCAATGCCCGTTTTCAGCACGGGATAAATGGCGTTGTTGTCTGCGTTTGTTGTTCGCCCGATTCCTAATCTACTATCGAATATCCAAGTATTGCGTTTGCCAAATCGGTGGGCGTATCCATAACCAGTGTATGGCAAAATAGTAATTTTTTTATCTTTTCGCAAAAAATCATTTTCAATAAAAGCCGTACCCACAAACAGGTAACTGCCATTCATTCGCTCTTTGGTAAAATATTTTAGATTCACTCCGTGCGTATCAACGAAGTTTGTTTCTACCTGCAAAGTTAAGTTCCGAAACGTTCTCGTTTCCACAGTCAGCAAGGGACTAAAAGGCGGAAAAACCAAAAAACTTAATCTCACATTAACGGTGGGAAGTTTCGGTTCGGTTGTTTGTGCCTGCAAAAATGCGTATTTCAAAGCAAAACACAACATCAATATACCTCTCATTTTGCTTCTGCTATCGTTTTAAATTTGTTCATAACTTCGGGCAAAACCTTTCTGAACTGCCCGCCAAGCATCAAACCGAATACTTTTTTCAGAAAACCTGTGAAAGCAATATCATCCGTGAAATAGACGATTTCATGCTCGACTCTTAAACTTCGCTTGATGACAAGTTCGCCAACGGGCATGATGGTATTGAAAGTATAAGACTGGAACGGCGTGATTTCTGAAATATAAAACTTTAATTTTGGCCCACTTTTAGGGGTCAAAGTTCCTTTGGCGTTTACCGCAAAATTGCCTTCGAGGCTTGCTTCAATTAATTCGGTGTCCCACTCGTGCCAAGTTTGCACGTCAATCAGGGTTTGCCAAACTTTCGTGGCGGAGGTATTTACAGGAACGGTAAAGCTGAAATGATGATTGCTTTGTTTCATCGGATAATGGTATTTGTTAAGAATAGCACAAATTTCCGACCATAAAACAACAAACCACTGCACCTATGTTAATTTCGGTTTTGGGTAGCCATTTTTTTTCTAATCCTACTCAACGACTGCGGAGCAATGCCAAAGTATGCAGCCAAATATTTCAAGGGAATTCTTTGCAGTAATTTTGGGTTGGATTTCAGCATTTTCTCGTAGCGAAATTCCGCCGTTTCGGTTTGGAGTTCTTCCAAGATTTCTTCGGTAAAAAACTGCACTTCTTGTGTTATTTTTCTTGCAAAATCAGTCCAACTTTTGAGTTTGAATAATTCATTGGTTTGTGTAAAATTTATCTGCCAAACGACCGATTGCTCAATGGCTTGGATATTTTCGGTGGCGGGTTTTTGGGCGTTAAAACTTGCCTGTGAGGTAAAAAAGTAAGGAGCTTCGGTAAAAAACTTAGTAACATCATTTCCGTCTTTGTTGATAAAAAAACGTAGAAGTCCACTTTCGGCAAAGTATAAATGTCGGCAGATGTTTCCCTCGGTCAATATTATTTTATCTTTTTCAATGATACGTTTTTCAAAACACGCCGAAATCTGCTCCCAATCTTCGGCTGAGAGTTGGGTATAGGTTTCTATGAATTTTTTTAGAGCGTTCATGGTGGGTGTAGGATAAGATTATAATAATTTTAAACCACAGAGAAAACGGAGAAACTACCACAGAGAAAACAGATTTTTACTCAATATTTTCTTAATTTTCCTCTTGCACTCTGTGGTAGTTTCTCCGTTTTCTCTGTGGTAAAACAAACTTGTCCTACACGCTTCATGGTTTTTCGAGAAAAAACAGTTTCCTGCAAAGTTATTCCTACAAATTCAACCAATAAGTCATCTTCAAAATCAACGTACGATTTTTTGGTGTCCAGGCTTTGATATAATAATTCGGAATGTTTTCGGCAAAATAATTATCAGTATAAACCAAAAACATATCCGACACTGGACGAAAACGCCACTGCAAACGAGCATTAATATTGGTATTATTGGTTTGCGTATTGTATTGAAAAAACGCACTAAAAAACACACTTTTCGAGAACGATAACTCTGCCTTTGGCCCCAGTAGCCAATATTCTACGCTATTGTAGGGCAGCGGCATATCAATTTTTGTGTAGTCAAAATCCAACGAAAACACCCCATAAGGCTGATAGCGATAGCCAATACTCCCGCTCGCATTGGTTGATTTTCCGTCGATATTTGCTACTTTGTTTGAAAAATATGAGCCGCTTGAAAAATCAAACTCTCCGCTCAAATTATTTCTTTGGCTACTTTCAAAACCGATATTGAAGGTACGAGAACGGTAATCACCGATGGGTAATTCTACGACATTTCTGAAATTATCGGGGTTCGGATTATCGCTGGCGTTGGTTGGGTCGAAGGTATCAAAAAGATGCGTAAAACTCGACCCGTAAGCAATATACGCCTCAGCACCCGTGGGGCTATTGGCAAACAAGAAAAGGTTGGTCTGACCATCAAGTCGTTTGCCTTGTAGGTCAAAAACATCGCTGCCCTCCGTGCCAATTCCGTAGGCATTAATATATTTCGCTACGCTTGGAGATGTTGGATTCAAGATAATTGTTCCTGGGCGGTAAATTTGCCAAATCCCTCGCCGTGGCACAAATCCTACATCGGCTTTGTAGTTTTTACCGATGCGTTGCAACCCCACACCGCCCTCAAAATGCGGATGATTATAACCAATAAAATTACCTAAATTACCCGCATCTTTCTTGCCATCGGGCGAAAACGACTGGTGATAATACGTTTCAACTTCTAATTTACTATCTTTTGAATAGTAGTTGAACTCCAAACCACCCACACGGTTATATTTCTGATAACTTGATGTTTGGTCGGAAGTAAGGTTACTAAAATCGTTCTCTTTGTTTACGAAAATCCCCCCAATAGTTGAGCGTTCTAACACTTTTCGTTGCACCACGCCCACCGTATAATTGGCGGCGGGTAGGTATTTATCATCGCCAAAATCTACTTTACGGGTTTGCATATTCATCAAGCCGATTCGCCAATCATCGTTGAGTTTTCCACTGAGTCTTGCCCCTGCCAAAATCGGTACTCGCTGCGAATTGCCCGTGTTGGGATTTCGGGTGATACCAATACGGCGAGAGAAAAACGGGCGGGTATCAGGAAAGCCAAAAGTGCCGAAAAGGTCATTGTTTTCGAGAAAAAACTGCCTTCTTTCTGGAAAAAACAGCTCAAAACGACTTAAATTCGTTACTTGTCGATCGACCTCGACTTGCGAAAAATCGGGGTTTACCGTTAGGTCAAGATTAAGCGAAGGCGTGACGGCAATTTTTGCGTCCATGCCGATTCCCGCGGGGAAAGCTGAGGTATTGGGTAGTGCTTTCAGGGTTTCGTCATTGCGGGGGAAATCTCTCTCAGCGGCCAGCGAAACAAAGGGTATTATGGCAACATTTGCACCCGATTTTGGCGGATTTTCGTCCCAAGTAAGGTTTCCTGCAAAAGCTAAATTTGAAGGCGGGAAATTACGTGGAACGGGACTCCAAGTCGAGATTTCGTTGGTTTTTAATACATTTCGCCCAAAATTTACCCGCCAACTGTTCTGTCCCTCGGTGACTTTATAACGCAAGGTTTTGAAAGGAATGGCCATCTCGACCACCCAATAATCATCATAGTTTTTTACCTGTGAATACCATTTGTTATCCCAAAAATTTGAAGATTCAGTACCGTTAAAAATCAAGCCTTCCCGCTGCACGCCGTAGGGATTTACCGCAAACTGAAAACCATTGAGTTTGTCTTTGAAGGTATCAAGATTTACGGTAAAAACATCGCTCGACCCGCCCATAAAATCTCGTTTGAGCGATGCCACGGTGTAAAGTTTTCGTGGCTCGTAGCAGATAGCGGCAACGTAGATAAAATTATCATCAAAAAGTAACTTTACTTCGGTTTGGAGCGAAGCAAAAGACGAATCGTAGGGGCGATTTAGGAAAAAACTTTTGGCAATATCGGCTGTTTTCCAAGATTCTTCGTCCATCAAACCATCTAATTTGATGGGCGTTTTTGACTTTTTTATATGGATATTGTACTTTTCTTCATCAGGGGTACTGTTATCTTGTGCCAATAAAGTATTCATTCCCAGCAGGATTACTCCCGTGGCAAGGTAAAGATTTTTCATAAAAAATGGTTGCAAATTGAGGTTTGTTGCTTTTCAATAGACACACAAAGGTACTGAAAAGTTGCAAACTTTACTTTAAATTAGACCTTTTGGTGTATTTCCGTGCTGAAAAGCAATAATATTTTCGACTACGCCATTGAGTAGTTCCTTGCGGGCATTTACGCCCGCCCAGGCAATGTGGGGCGTAATGATGGTATTTTTGGCAGTTAGTAGCGGGTTGTCTTTGGTGGGCGGCTCAACCGAAAGTACATCAAGCCCCGCACCCGCAATTTTGCCTGCGTTCAGAGCATTCGCTAAGTCAGTTTCGTTAATTAACCCACCCCGAGAAGTATTAATCAAAATCACCGACGGTTTCATTTGAGCCAATGTGGATATGTTGATAAGTTGTTGATTATCAGGTGTTAGCGGGCAATGAAGCGAAATGAAATCACTTTCTGTAAATAGCTTTTCTTGGTTACAAAGCTCCACGCCAGCCATGCCGCCTGATGCTAAATCTCGTTTGGTTGCTAATATTTTCATGCCAAAACCAAGCCCGATATTGGCTACTTTTTTACCAATATCACCGAGTCCAATAATACCCAACGTTTTACCTTCCAACTCTACCAATGGTGCGTGATAAAAACAAAAATCGGGACAGGTAGCCCAAGTATTTTCGATGTTTTGGGCGTGTTGGGCAACCTGATTCGTGAAGCTCAAAATCAACGAAAACACTAATTGAGCCACCGAAGCCGAGCTATATCCACGTACATTCGTGACCATGATTTTCCGAGATTTCGCTGCTTCAAT
This sequence comes from Emticicia sp., assembly GCA_031378715.1. Classification (GTDB taxonomy): domain Bacteria; phylum Bacteroidota; class Bacteroidia; order Cytophagales; family Spirosomataceae; genus Emticicia. Next base: position 4,339 of record JANNEN010000058.1, on the reverse strand, counting down.
ATCAATAATATTATAGCCCGTGGCCGTTACACCAATGTATTTTAACTTAGGTAACTGACTGATAACGAGGGCATTAATCAAGCATTTATTAGTCAAAATAATATCGGCATTAATGGCTCGCTCAATGATTTGGTCGGGCGAACTGCGGTCGTAAAGTGTTACATCGCCAAGGGTATGCAATACTGATAGATCTAAATCTCCAAGTGGATTTAAGGGATAGGCATCAAGAAAAACTATTTTCATTTTGGGGTATTTTTGTGTGATTTTCTGGCTACATTAGGTCTTTCAAAGCCACCCCGTCTTTTATTTTTCTAACAAAATCTAATGAAACAGCCGCAATGAATGCAATTTTTGCCTCATCAAAATCGCTATTTTGCAAAAGACTTGTAACAAAAGCATAGTTTCCTTCGAGTTTTCCTTCGAGCTTTCCTTCGAGCTTTCCAATTCTCTTGGCACGCTCTAAAACAAATTCTTCAATTCCCATAGTTTGCCTTGTTTTATTTGTAATTATGGTTATTTCTTGTTCAAATTTAGTAACTAATTCCTCATTTCCAAAACGTATATAAAGTTTCAGAAAGTTCATCAAGGCCCTGATTTTTTCTTTTGGAATCTGCTTGCTCAACAAAAGCTTTGCTAAATCAAGTTTTAATTCAAAAAGGTCTTTTTCTTTAATTTTTCCTTTTTTGATGGCAGTGCGAGCAGTCAATGCAACTAATGCAAATGGGTTATCACTTGCTGATAATTCCTGCTCATTCAGTTCCAATATTTTACAAGAATTAAACTCGTATCTCAACTTTGTACCCAGGTAGTTTCGCTCATAGAACGTAGGGTGAAATTTTTTATTCCTATCCGTTAGAATAGCAAAAGCAGTAATTGGTTTTTTGTATTTATCCAAGATTCGATAGAAGTACGAAAACATTCTTTCGCTAAAATTTTTATCTTTCGAGCCTTGCACTTCAATATGCACTAAAATCCATTCTTCTGTTCCGTTTTTGGTGAAGACCTTGACTAATTTATCAACGTATTTCGGAAAAAACTCATCAACGTTCGTAGGGAAAAGTTGTTCGAGTTCTTTATCCAAAAACTCAAACCCTCGCTCCATATCAAAAATATCGTTAGCATCTGAAATAAAAAAGCGTAGAAAGTCATCAAATGTATCCTCTAAGATTGCCTTCCAAAGCGAGTCGTCTCTTTTCACAGTCAAATAAGTTATTGTTCAAATCTTTTATTTTTTATTCGGTAATATTGGTAAAAAATTCATTCAAAACAACAAATAAATCAAACAAACCACGACCAAACTCACTAATCCCTGCAAGCCCGTGAGTAGCGTATGCGTACGGTAGGCATCTCGCTGACTTAGGCCAGTAAACTGCGAAACCACCCAAAACCAAGCATCGTTGGCGTGCGAAATTGTCATTGCTCCACTACCTACCGCCATCACCAAAAGCGTTAGATCTAATGGCTCAACAAAACCAACGGTACTCGCCAAGGGTGCTAATATGCCCGACGTAAGTACCATCGAAGTTGTGGTAGAACCCTGTGCTGTTTTGAAAAATGCTGCTACCAAAAATGCAATTACCAAAAACAATACGCCCGAAGTTTGATTAACCAAAAGCCAGCTACTTATCATATCCTTCAGTGCTGTTTCTTTCAAAACCGCCCCGAAAGCTCCACCAGCACCCACCAGCACGAGTGTTGTACCGCAATGATCAATACCGCTTTTGAAGCACGCCAGAATCTTCTCGGCGGGCTTTTCGGGAAATAACGTATAAGAAAACCCGATGGCTAACATAAAAGAAACCAACGGGCTACCAAAAAAACTCAACCAATGTAGCACGTTTTCACTAAAAATATGAGAAATCTTGGCAAACGAGGCAAACGCAATCAACAAAATCGGAAGCAAAATCGGCATGAAGGCTTTCCAAGCGGGCAAGGTATTTTTTTGTGGTATATCGCTGATTATCAGCTCTTTATCTTCTAATATTTCAATATTTTTGGTGAATTTTTGAGCAAACCAAGTCGAAACGAACAGACTTGGAACGGAAACGACAAGCCCAACCAAAATCACCAATCCGATCGAATCAGTGAGGTTCAGATTTCCTGCTGCCGAAAGTGGCCCTGGCGTGGGAGGCACGAGGGTATGCGTCGCAAAAAGTCCACCCGAAAGGGCAATCGCAATAGTAGCCAGCGGACGATTGGTTTTCTTAGCAACGATTTTATTGAGTTTTGCCAAAATTATAAATCCCGAATCACAAAAGACTGGAATGCCCACAATCGCCCCAATGACCGACATCGCAAAGGCGGGGTGTTTTTCGCCAAAAAAGTTTAGAATAACGTCGGCAACCCTTATTGCGGCTCCCGATTTATCTAAAATCGAACCAATGACGCACCCCAAAATTACCATCAGACCAATTTTTGTCATCAATTCGCCGAAGCCTTTACCAATGGTTTCGGCGAGTTTATCAATTGGTAATCCCGCAAATATTCCAACCCCCAAAGCCGCCAAAAGTAAGCCCGCCAAGGGGTGAAGTTTGAACCAAGTAGAAGATACAACAATGAAGGCAATGGCCAGAAAAACAACGAGTATTATCATGGAACGTAGAGACGCTGCACTGCAACGTCTGTGCGGTTAGTAAAAGAATATTTGTAAGTACACCATTTTTTTTATCAATTATCAAACAAGAAACCCAATATCAAACAATTTCAAAGTAGCGTTTCAGTTCCCAATCGGTTACGGCTTTGGCGTGCTGCTGCCATTCCCAGTCACGGGTTTGGGTGAAGTGCTGCACGAAAGTTTCGCCAAAAAGCTCTTTGGCAATATCCGAGTTTTTCATGGCTTGCGTGGCTTCGTGCAGGTTTCGGGGCAAAATTCCGCTGCTCACATCACGGTAGCCATTGCCGATTGTAGGGGGCTGGTCGAGTTCTATTTTGTTTTTGATGCCGTACAAACCCGCTGCCAAGCAGGCCGCCATTGCCAAATACGGGTTAGTATCGGAGCCAACGACACGGGTTTCGAGGCGGCACGATTTCTTGCCCAAAGGCAACGCCCGCAACGCTACCGTTCTGTTATCGACCGCCCAAGTAAGGGTAGTTGGAGCCCACGCACCTTCGACCAAACGCTTATAACTGTTGATAGTCGGAGCAATCATCGGCAGAATAAACGGTAAGCAATGGAGTTGTCCTGCCATGTAATTTTGCATCAATGGGCTGATATTATTCGGAGAATTTTCGTCATAAAAAAGATTGTTTTTCGCCGAAATATCCCACAAACTTTGGTGAACGTGACCACTACAACCTGGGAGGTTTTCGTTGATTTTGGCCATAAATGTTGCCATGATGCCTAATCTATTGCCGATTTCTTTGACCGAAGTTTTGAATAAAATTGCTCGATCGGCCGCCGATAGGATATCCGAATAAGTAATAGCCGCTTCATAAACCCCTGGGCCAGTTTCGGTATGCAGCCCTTCGATCGGAATATCAAATCGGGCGAGTTGCTCAAAAATAGCCCCCATAAAATCATTTCGCAGGCTACTCCGAAGCAGCGAATAGCCAAACATTCCTGGGGTGAGGGGCGTAAGATTTTGAAAGCCTTTTTGGTGAATTGAGGCAGGTGTTTCTTCAAAGTTAAACCATTCAAATTCTTGCGAAAAAAAAGGGTTAAACCCTTGATTATCAGCTTCTTGAATAACTCGTTTCAGCACATTTCGGGGGCAAATCTGGGCGGCATTTTCAGTAAAATCCGCCAAGAAAAACGGCACATCGTTTTCCCACGGAATCTTGCGAAAAGTACTCAGATCTATCTTGGCTTTGGCATCGGGGTAGCCCGAATGCCAACCCGTAAATGAAGCATTATCGTAGCAAACATCGGCCATATCCCAGCCAAAAACCACGTCACAAAAGCCGAGTTCGCTATCAAGCAGCGAAACGAATTTTTGTTTGCTTATGTATTTTCCCCGCAGCACGCCGTCAATATCCGCAACGGCGAGTTTGACTTTGCCCGATGGGTGGTTGTCCACGTAAGCGATTATTTCTTGTTGGGTCATTTTATAATTGGCGTTCGGCTTTCGGCAGTTAGCTTTCGGCTTTCGACATTTTTGAGGTAAAAAGAATATTCATAATATTTCGAGAAACTACAGTTGATTGCCGAAAGTCGCCGACCGCCAAAAGCATTTCACTAATGCACAGGCTTATCGGGAGCGGGGGCCGAAGCATGATAGCCCAAATCTCGAATCATGGTAGCGTATTTTTCCATCAATTCCAGTACTTTTGCTCGGTCTTTTGAACGAACAATGAGTCCGATGTGGTATTCTTCGTTCATTTTCCAGACAATCTCAACATC
>JANNEN010000153.1:0-3177 GCA_031378715.1 Emticicia sp. | reverse complement strand
GGTTTAGAACCCTGCCGACGTTGAAAATTATTTCAATTCTTTTATTCTCAAATTTCGATACTGTACTTTCATCGGCGGGCCCACGTGAACTTGTACGCCCAGAATACCTTTTGATTTTCCATTCACTAAATCATTATCGGTTACGTCACTCATCAAAACATCATTGATATAATGCTGCAAGCGATTTCCTTTGATTATGAGATGAAAGCTATTCCAATCTTGGCTTTTTATCTTTGTTTTTAGGGCTTCATTTTCGCCCAAACTTCCCGTTATTTTTAGGTCTGTCCAAGCGTTTTTTTGTACTTTGGCTCGCATCTCTTCGGGAGTCATACTGTTTACTTGGGCATTGATGCTCGTAATTTGCCCACGATATGCCAAGGTTGTGCGGCCACGTTCTTCGTAGTTCTGCCCCGTGTAGCGATTTGCTCCGTCAATATCGGCTTGGTAGCCTCGAAGGGCGTAAGGTACATCGGGCAATTTTTCGCTTCTGTAATTGATGCCCGAATTTCCTTTTTCGGTTATGTTAAATTCGCCTTTTAGTTCAAAATCTGCGGGTTCTCCGCCCGTCCAAGTAATAAATGAATTGGTTTTGAGTAATGTTTCGGGGGTAATTTCGCCAACTAAATTGCCGTTTTCTACTCGCCAGTATTTGGTATCACCTTCCCAGCCGTTGAGTGTTTTTTCATCAAAAATCGACTTGAAACCTTTTTCATTTTGGGCCGTACTTGCAACTTTACAACTCATCAACAAGGTAGGGAGTATCAAAACTATTTGCCAATATTTTAAAATATTTTTTTTCATTTGACTGTCAAAATTGAATATTTGTTAGCAATAAAGTTTCGTAAAGAATGCTATTTTTTGTAAATATAATTCAAAAATCACTCAATAATTGTCCTGTACTTTCCTGTATTATTGGGGTGTAGGACAAGTTTGTTTTACTACGGAGAAAACGGGAAAAATACCACAGTATATAAGAGGGAATTTAAAAAATATTGAGCAAAAATCTGTTTTCTCTGTGGTCTATAATTATTGTCCTGTACTTTCCTGTATTGTTGTTAAGGAATTGAAAGTAAATAACTTGCTCACTAAAACCTAAATAAATACCAAAGTGCCGCTTTTGAATTAATCATTTTATCGCCATCGTGGGCTACATTTGGCACAGTGTCTATTTGGTGAATTTTCTTTTTGTTAGAAAAAAGCTGTAAGTATTCATAGTAAAACTGCCCTCTTTCTAAGCGAAAACGCCCTTGTAGGTTGCCTCCGCAAGATTTATCCAAACTACTATCGTTCATGTTCACATCTTTTTCTCCAAGAATAAATACAATATCTCGACTCAGAAATTGCTGCTTGATGGTTTCTGCACCAATTATGGAAGCATAAGGATTTAGTTGCTCCATTCCTCTTGGATAATCGTTGTAACTGCCGCAACCCGTTGTGTCGGGCTTGGTGAATGTTAAACCTGCGTTGGTCTTGAATGGTCGGCGGTCGTCGAGATACATATAACTTGATGGATTCATGACGATGAAGCTAAATTTGTAGGTTTTCAGCACGTTCGGCATTGGTGTCATGCCAAGGTAGCGAGAAACGAACTGCCCACCCGCCGAATGCCCAATGATGATGATTTTTTTGAGTTTCGGGAAAAGTTTTTTATCACAAACTCGGGCAATCATCGAATCAATCAAGGTAAAACTACTGAAAGATTCTTTCATTTTTCGCTTTTTACTCGACACCGATTCATCGCCAATTCGCCAATTATTATTACTCCAAAACAAATGATTTTGGTTGTGATTGTGGTCGTCTAAATCTTTTTCAGAAGTAAATTGTGGTGAGATAAACAACGTTTTTTCATCATTTCCTGCTGTTTTTACTGCTTTTTCGCCCCATTCGTAATAATCTAAGCCGTTGCGTCTTGCTCCGTGAATGTAGATAACCAACTGCTTTATTTTTCGGTTTGGTTCGGCAATCGGGTGGTTGCTGGCATAGCGGAGGGAATATGTTTTATTATTTTTGCTTACATTAAAAATATCAGGGCAAGCCCTTTCGATAGCCGCAGGCTTTTCGTCTTGTGCATTTCCGAATCTTGGAAAAAGAGAAATGAATAATAAAATTGGTATAAATAGCTTCATTTGGGGTATTGTTTAAGCAAAATCCTTCAAGAAATTGAAACTTGAAGGATTTTGGGTGATAATATTTTAAAAAATCAATGTCATTTATTTACTTCTGTTACTTGATAAATATCAGGAATTGGCTTCGGCAAATTTGGATTTGCATTGATTTCTGATTGGGCATAAATCAGCCGTTCGGGGTGCTTCGTAATCGTCGGATTGTTGAAAGGTATCGCAGGACGAATATCGGCATCGGATTTTGCCAATCTTCTAAAATCATTGAAGGGTATAATCTGACCATAAAGCGACACGTACCGCTCTTCGATTATTTCCCGCAACAAGGCTTTTTCTTGGGTTAAGGCTACGCTCGTTCTGTTTTCGATACCGCCAGCCAGAAAATCAGCCGCTACATAAGCATCGTATCTGACAGTATCGGCGGTTGCTATGGGCGTAAACGGATTGCCTTTCACATTCAGGTAGGCCCTTAGTTTATTAAGTTGTAGTAAACCTTCGGCTATGCCTTTGGTCCGCAAGCCACTTTCGGCAAGATTTAACAAGTTTTCTTCAAAAATCACGAGTGGCATTGGGGCTTTTTGAGCGGCTACTCCTCTTTCGGTCGTTGAGCTTGTACCTGGAATTGCGTAGTATTTCGACCGAGCGTCCTCAACCGTTTTGGTATTGTTTCGTGAGCCAGCTGCATTGGTTCTACCCAAAATACGGGTCAAGTAAGTAGTTCCTGTACTAAAATATCCGCCACGATTGGCAATCATCATGTTCATCAGATTGCCATCGCCGATGGCCGTTCCTGGGGGAATAAATTTGAGTGAATTTGCTCCCGACGAAATACCCGTTAGTGAGGCGGCATAGGCTTTTTCGTATTCTTTTGTTTCCATATAATACCTTCCTTTGAGGGTATAAGCCACTTCAATCCATTTGGTGTATGCCCCTCTGAAAAGCAAATCATTGGCAACTGTTCGTGTACCCGTGATTTTTTTCAAATCAACTATTGCGTCGTCAAGTAGGGTCTGAATACCCGCATAAACCGAGCTTTGGCTGTCGAATTTTGGATTCG
>JANNEN010000039.1:0-5020 GCA_031378715.1 Emticicia sp. | reverse complement strand
GGATTCGGCAGGTGGTGGGCAAATACGCCAAAGATACCAAGCAAGAAATCAAGATTGAGTTTCAGGTCATGGATACGCCTCTTGATGAGTGTTTGGCTCGTGACGATGTGCGGGAGAAACGAGTCGGGCGGGACGTAATTATGCAGATGTATAACCAGCATATCGCCAAGAATAATGAAAATGGGCGAGTAAATTTCAAACAAAAAAAGACCGAAATCCGAAACCGTGGGCCACATTATCAGCCGCAAGACGATACGTTACCGCCTGCAATAATTTGCGACCTTGACGGAACTCTGGCAATTATCCACGACCGTAGCCCATTTGACTCGGTGCGGTGTGAGCGAGATTTACTGAATGAGCCGATTGCCGAAATTATAAAAAATTATGCCGCTTTGGGTGTCAATATTATACTGATGTCGGGGCGAGAGGAGTTGGCACGGCGACCAACGATGAATTGGCTGGCGTACAATAAAATCCCTTACGGTAGTCTGTATATGCGTACCACGGGCGATAACCGAAAAGATTCTATTATAAAAAAAGAGCTTTTTGAAGCCCACGTAAAAGGACAGTTTTATGTAAAATTTGTGCTTGATGATCGTAACCAAGTCATTGATTTATGGCGTTTGGAACTTGGTTTGCCGTGTTTGCAGGTCAATTACGGCGATTTTTAAGCAAAAAAAAGGACTGGGTCAAAACGCCCAGCCTTTCATTATTGAATCCACACAACTTTTATGAAAAAACTAATCTTTAAATGCTTCAAACTGATGCCCAACTATTAGGGCATACAATTGGGCTATTTATATTTTTTGAGAAATAATCGAAATGAAGTTTTTTTATTAGTATGTAAAAAAAAAGGACTGGAATAAGTAATCCCAGCCTTTCCCGCTACTAAATCCACACAACTTTTATTTTTAATATTTTATCTCTAACTGAGGTGACGAACGAAGTTTGCAAAAGGTTGCATCAAAACTTGAAAGCATTTGCACTTGTAATTATACATCAAAGATAAAACAAAAATAAATATAGAAACAAACTTTTCTTTATTTATTTTTTTTGGTGCAAAAATTATTCTCAAAAAAATAATAAATTGAATTGATAATAGCATTTAAATAGCGATTGTTTTAATGCTTTTCTTGTAAGATTGTTATTAGATTTTTGACCATTTTTTCTAATAAATTAATGATACTTAAAATTCTTCAAAAATAATTGTTCGTGTTAAATCGGTAATGTTCACCTAAGATGTAGCCACTCGGTAAGTTTATTTTTCTACACTATTACTGGCATTGATTTTGTCGTTCACAACACAACTGTTATTATGTGGACGTGCCAAAATCATTGTGCAATGAAAAATTTCTTTACTAACCTACCCTTCAATTCAAATGCAGCAACGAAAAATTCGGTTTTTCGGGCTAATTATTTGAACCTTTTACTGTTTTCAATTACTTTCTTTGTATTTGGAAATCTCACTTCTAATGCTCAAAACTGTACGGTCAATGCCAACATTGATAAGTCTTATTGTCAGGGGCAAACTATTCAGTTGGCGGGTACGGTTGCGTCAGCCGTTGCTGGCTTTTCACCCCCAGTAACATGGACCCAAATCGGAGGTCCATCGGTGGTTATTTCTAATCCAAATATTATTAATCCTACTATTATTGGGGCATCTCCGAGCCAAGTATATACCTTCAGATTTTCTGCTTTGTGCGAAGACGAAGAAACGATTTTCGATGATGTGAAGATAACCGTAAATCCGATTACGAAGGCAGTTTTGGGGGCTGACATAACGCAATGCCCAGGCACTTATCCATTACTCGGAAATGCTGTAACCAATGCTGGCGAAACGGTTTCGTGGCAAATACTTGCTCCAAACAATGCAGGAGCAACTTTATCAAACACCAACACGACAAATCCAAATGTTGTTTTGCCCCAAACTTCGGCGGGTAGCTCAACGTTAAGATATACGATTACGAACCCAAATGGCTGCTCGACTTTCGATGATATAATTGTAACAAACAGGGGTGGAAATCCAGTAGTCAATGCTGGTCCTGACCAAAATATTGCGGCAAATGTTGCTTGTTATTCGGTGGCTACTTGTGCCAATTTAAGTGGAACTTTTGAAGGAAACGGCACGGGCGGACAAAGCGGACTTTGGACGCAAGTAAGTGGCCCGACGATTGGTGTACTTGCGAGTCCGACCACGGCTGCAACAAGTGTTTGTAATTTGCAACAAGGCACTTATGTTTTTAGATTAACTGCAACGGGGCCTTGTGCCAGCGGCTTTGATGAAGTTACGATTGTAGTTCCTGCTCCGAGCCAATCAATTACGCAAGTTGGTGGGCTTCCTGATATTTCGTTTTGCGATGGCAGAACTTCCGTAGTTTTAAATGGTACACCTCCGAGCTTCACGGGCGAAACCGTTCAATGGACGCTAATCAATAATGGCGGCGGAAGTCCAGTGATTGTTTCACCTACTTCATCAACTACTTCTGTTACGGGTTTGACTATTGGTGCTTACTATCAATTTAGATACACCATCTCTAATGCGGCTACGGGTTGCTCAACAACTGGTACTCAGCAAATATATACTTTCACACCACCAACAATAAATGCTGGTGCCGATCAAGTTTTGGCTTGCGATGTTACCCAGGTTTCGTTACCTTATACCCAATCGGGAGGTGCTTACAGAACCTACGAAATCATTTCTGCCCCCGTTGGCTTTACAAAACCTCCACAAGTTGGAGCTTCAAACTCGCCGCAAGTCATCACTGGATTGACACTTTCGGGCGATTATATTATTCGTTTTTATAATAATACCAATGCTGGAACGGGTTGTTCGACGGCTTTTGATGATGTAAAAGTAACCGTTTCACGTATTGCTTCAGGTTCAAATGCTGGTACTGACCAGGTGCTTGCTTGTGGTGTAATGAACACAAACTTAGCAGGAAACACTATCCTTCCCGCCGATGGAAAAGGGCGTTGGGTACAAATCGCTGGGCCAAATATTGGTGTTTTTGGTGATGTTTTTAGCCCAACTTCTACTTTCACAGGTTTAGTGTCGGGCGATTATACACTACGTTGGATAATTGATAATGGGCCAAACTGCCCTAAAAAATCTGATGATGTTGTAATAATTGTCCGAATTGCCCCAATTGCCAATGCAGGAGCAGATATTACAAACACTTGTTACGGAACCGCTGCACAGTTGAGTGCAAATCCTCCACTAAGGAGGCAAGCTGGATTCTGGACGGTTGTGAGTCAATTACCTACGGGACCAGCACCTGTGTTTACGCCTAATGCAAATACTTATAATGCAAAAGTGGGGAATTTGCAGCCAAATACAAGCTACGAATTGCGTTGGACAATGAACGCAACGCCTCAAACGGGAGCTTCTGGTTGTAGTACATCACAAGATTTGATGATTGTCACAACGAATAATCAATTTGGACCAGGCGATGCTTTGGCAGGAAATGATATTTGTGTGCCAACTGGCTCAACAACCACCACTTTGGCAGGAAACACTCCTTCGAGCGGTACGACTGGGACTTGGACGGTTGCATCGAAACCAGCGGGTTCGACAAATGTAACTTTTAGTAGCACGGCTAACCAAAATAACGCCACGGCAGGAAGTTTATCGCCTGGCAATTATAAATTAGTTTGGACACTCAACAATGGCGGTTGTATCTCGCAAGATACCGTTGCTATTACGGTCAATTCAAACCTTCCAACGGCTACTGCCAGTGTAGCCAATGCTAATTTATGTGGTACATCAACTACACTAAATGGTAATAATGCTGGGTCGGGACTTGGTACTTGGTCGCAAGTTTCGGGGCCAAATCAAGCGAATATTGCTAATTTGAACACGCCATCATCTGCCGTAAATAACTTAATAACAGGCACTTATGTTTTCCGTTGGACAATTAGTAACGGTGTTTGTCCGAATGGTTCGTTTGCTGATGTTACCGTCAATGTGTCGGATTTGATAAGTGCGGCAAATATCCCAGCGGCAAACCAAGTGGTGTGTACGGCAGGAAGTGCAAATCTTAGTGCTGATGCTGTAAACTCAGTAAGTACGGGACTTTGGTCAATCGTTGGCACGGCTCCTTCACCAGTGAGTTTTTCAAATGTAAGTTCGCCAAATACTACCGTAAGTGGCTTAAAACAAGGCAATTATAAATTCAGATGGACGGTTTCGGGTGGCACAAACTGCCCAACAACGCAAGACGACATTGATGTTTTTGTGCAAGAATCAGCCAATGCAGGTGCCGACCAAACGGTTTGTAATGCTAACTCAATAACACTCGTAGGAAATGGCCCGTCAGGAACGTGGACAAGGGTTTCGGGACCAAATACACCTACGATTACGGCGGCGGCAAGTCCAAACTCAAACGCTGCAAATATTACGGGCTTGACTACGGGTCAGTATGTTTTCAGATATACGATTGCACAAAATACGAGTGCAGTACCTTGTAATTTTACCCAAACTGATGATGTGATAGTTAATGTTTCGGCACCAGTTTCACCACCAAATGCTGGACTTGACAAACAAATTTGTGAAGGTACTGCCATTGCTTTGGGAGCAACGCCAAACCCAGTACCCGCAGGACAAACGGGGCTATGGACAATTTTATCACAACCGACTTTAAGTTCAAATGCGACTTTATCAAATGCCACTTCGCCGACGGGTACATTGAATATTGGTTCAACAAATAAATATGGTTTGTATTTATTAAAATGGACGCTTACCAATGGTGCTTGTGTGCAAGGCGATGAAATAAGAATCGAAAACTTCCAGACACCAACTGTTTCTAACGCAGGTGTTGACCGCAGTGTTTGTCCACCAAAAGTAACCATGCAGGGTAATGTACCAGCGGTCGGGCAAGGTTTTTGGACATTGGTTTCAAAAACACCAGCAACATTACCTACCCCAACGATACAAAATCCACAACTCGCAACAACCGATATTACGGGCATTGATGAAAGCGGAAGTTATACTTTTAGATGGACAATCTCGAATGGACCTTGT
>JANNEN010000037.1:0-4795 GCA_031378715.1 Emticicia sp. | reverse complement strand
TAAACTCCCACGGCCATTACGCTCATGTAAGTCGTCAGTTTCTGAATGGCTTCTACCACCTGCACGACCAACTCACGGGTAGGGACGATGACTAAAATCTGCGGATTTTTTTCTTTCGAGAACTGATATTGCCGCAAACTTGGCAGTAAATAAGCAAAGGTTTTGCCCGTACCCGTTTGAGCGATTCCGCAGACATCTTTACCCGACATCACGACCGAAAAAACTTTCTGTTGGATAGTCGTTGGCTTGGTATAACCCAAATATTCGAGGGCATTAAGAAGGGGTTGATTAATATTTAATTCGTCGAAAGTCATCGTATTTTTCTTTGATTGTAGCTCATTATCAAGTAGTTATGATAACAAAAATTCCTTATTCGTGCCAAGGATAGCCCACAAAGGTACGGCTATTTTGGCATAAATAAGGAATAAATAATTTTGGCACGAATCTATTCCATGGCTTTCAGGGCAGCCAGAAGGCCGTCAATTTGCTCCATGGTGTTCGATGGAAAGTTCGAGATTCTGATTTGTGTATCTTTATTGGGGCCGTAGCCACTTCCGACAATCATGTTTTTTTGCTTCAAGGCATCAATTATTCCTTTCGATGATTTGTTGGTATCGGCCACGATAACGGTTTTGGAGCGATGTTCGGGGTTTTTTACCGAAATGCTAAATAAACTGCTCGTTTCCAGAAATTTGTAAAGTTTCTTGGCTTTTTCGTCGGTTTCTTTTCTGATGTTCGTAATGCCTGTTTTGTTCATTGCTTCGGCAACTTTTCCGAGTAAGTAAATCGCCAAAACGTTGGGCGTGGCGGGGGTTTCGTAGGTTTCGTAGTTTTTCCAAAGCGTGGGCAAATTATGGTGCGAGCCAATCGTTATGCCTTCGTATTTCGATAGGCGTTTGGCTTTTTCTAAACATTTTTCGTTGGCAATCCAAACGCCCAAACCCGCAGGTAAACCAAAGGCTTTTTGTACCGAAAAGAAAGCAGTATCGACCAAACCCAAATCAAGTTCGGGAATCGGTGCCGACGACACCATATCAACCGCTACCAAACGTTTTTGGTTGCTGCGTTTGAGTTTGTGAATATCGGCTTCCCGCATCTGCACGCCCGTACTGGTTTCGTTTTGGGTTACGCAGATGAGCTCGGCGTACTCAGGAACTTCAATTTCTCCGTAGCTGAATCCTTCACCGATGGGCTTTTCAAGTTTGTGAGCAAATTTTTGAGAAGCCAATGCGTATTTATAAAATTTATCAGAAAACGAGCCATTGACTAAGTGAAAACTCTCGTGTTCGACCAAGTTTAACAGAATCCGTTCCCAAACTTCCGATGCAGAACCCGTAAAGAAAATTCCCGATGAGGTAGGGATATTCATGAGTTCCCGTAGATTTTCGGCACAATGCTCATAAATCTTGCGAAATTGCCCGCTTCGGTGTGAAATCGAACCGATTTGTTCATCAATGGCAGCACGCATGAAATCTTCAAACTGCGGATTCAGTTCGGCAGGGCCAGCCGTAAAATAAATATTTTTCATGAATAGTGGTTTTTTCGGAGAACTCAAAAATAGAAAAAGTCGGCGAGATACGCATCTAAGCGACCAAAAATGCTTTAAAAAATATAATTTTTTCTTGTTGTAGCACAATTCTCCGAATTGTTAAAGCCACAATTCGGAGAGTTGTGCTACTATTCTGGCAAAAACGTAAGATAACTTAACTGGCTTTCGTCAAACATATCAATCGTGATTTCTTGCAGTTCGGTGGCTTCGATACTTTTTATTTCGGAGAAAATATTTTCGAGCGATTCCACCCTGCCTACGTCCAAAATACTCTTAGCCATCATCAACATAAAACTCTGATTACTTTCTTCCGACATTGCTAATTGCCCCATGAGTTGCTCCTTCACGGTATGAAGTTGGAGTTTTCCGAGGGGTTTTTCTTTCAAGATTTGCATTTCTTTCAAAATCAAGGCATTGGCTTTGTCAAGATTTGCCTTGTCGGTGGCGAAATAAATCCCCAAAAAACCCGTATCTGTAAATGGCGAATAATTGGCATCAATGCCATAGACGAGTCCATATTTTTCTCGCAGGGTCATATTCAAGCGAGAGTTCATGCCTGGCCCACCGAATAGATTAATAAGCATAAAAAATGGCAAGCGTCGCTCGTCAAGCATTGAGTACGACGGGCGACCGATGGCACAATGGGCTTGGGTGATTTTCTTCGGAATCGTGATGCGTTGGGCAGTGTAAGTACTCGGTGGGGTGCGTTTTAGCTCCGATTTTTTGGCAGGAACATCTTTCAAATATTTCTCGGCAATCTTTACGGCTTTGCTAAAAGTAATATTACCGACAATCGACAGTACGATTTTCTCGGTGTTCATGTTTTGGGCGATAAAATCCTGTAATTCCTTGCGGGTGAAGGATTTGACGCTTTCTTGCGTACCTAAAATATTGGCTCCAAGCTGGTGATTAGCAAAGATAATTTCGTCAAAATCGTCTTGGAGGGCATCTTCGGGCGAATCTTGATACATCGACATTTCTTCCAAAATCACGCCCCGTTCTTTCTCAATTTGATTTTCGGGAAACACCGAATCGAAGGTAATATCGGCCAAAAGCTCCACTGATTTCTCGAAATGGGCATCAAGCACCGAGGCATAAAAGCATATTTTTTCCTTGGTGGTGTAGGCGTTTAGTTCGCCCCCAACCGATTCTAAACGATTAATAATGTGGTAAGATTTCCGCTTTTTCGTACCTTTGAACGCCATGTGTTCCCAAAAGTGGGCAAGACCGAGTTGGGTAGGTTTTTCGTCACGGCTACCCATGTCGAGCATGAGTCCGCAATGCACTACTTGCGTGTAAGGCACTTGTCGGTGGGCAATTCTGATGCCGTTGGGCAATGTATGTATTTGGTATTCAGTCATGTTTTGGGCTTTTAGCCATTAGTTTTTAGCTAAAATACGCTCAGATTATTTTGAGCCAACCGCCAAAAGCCAAAGGCTAATAGTATATTAAACGACAAATTTACGAAAATTATAGTTCAATGCGAATAGGATTTGATGCAAAAAGAGCTTTTAATAACAATACGGGCTTAGGCAATTACAGCAGGTTTATTATTGAGGCGTTAAGCCCCCCTGCCCCCCAGAGGGGGAGTCAAAAAAACGGTGATGATGACTTTTTCCTTTATACAAATAGAATCATAGATTCAGATTGGAAAGACTTCCATAGAGAACATTGTGTGGTAAAAGTAGCTCCTCCTCTGGGGGCTGGGGGGCTTTGGCGTAGCTGGTTGATAGTCAATGATTTAGTGCGTGATGAGATTGATATTTACCACGGATTGAGCAACGAAATTCCGTTTGGTATCCGAAAATCGGGCGTGAAGTCAGTCGTTACGATTCATGATTTGATTTTCTTGCGTTACCCCGAATTATACCCAGCCATCGACCGATTTATTTATAACAAAAAGTTTCGCTACGCCTGTCAAAATGCCGATTCGATTGTGGCCGTGAGTGAGCAAACGAAGGCCGATATTATGGAGTTTTACGAGATTCCGTCGGAGAGAATTAGGGTGATTTATCAAGATTGCCAGGCGATTTTTTACCCTTCGACTACGCTCAGGGTACGGCAGGATACGCTCAGGGTACGGGAGGAGATTCTAAAAAAGTATGCTCTTGAAAAGCCTTACGTTCTGTGCGTATCGTCATTTTCGGAACGCAAGAACCAAAAACGTTTGGTTGAAGCCTTTCGGCAGTTAGATTTGCCCGAGTACGAATTGATATTAGTAGGCGGAAAAACGAAATATTCGGAAGAACTTTTTTTGAATCCCCCGCTGGGACGGTTCGACGCTTCGATTAGAGGGCTTTTTGATGTTCCGTCAGCCGATTTACCCGCACTTTATCAAGGAGCATCGCTCTGCGTTTACCCCTCTTTTTTTGAGGGTTTCGGCATTCCGATTGTCGAGGCGTTGCACAGTGGTGTGCCAGTGGTGGCGGCTACGGGTTCGTGTTTAGAAGAAGCAGGTGGAGGAGGAGCCTTGTACGCTAATCCGTTGGATAGCAGTGATTTAGCTGATAAAATGCACCAAGTTCTGACCAACGAAACGTTACGAAAGGAGTTGATTATGAAAGGCAGCGAGCATGTCAAACAGTTTTCGGGAGAACTAATTGCGTGCCAGTTGATGGGGCTTTATGGGGAGTTGTGAGGGCGTAGAATCGGAGCTGATGAAGGCAGAATAATACTGTATAGATAGTGAAATAGTGGGCAAGTAAGTGGAATCACCACATAGACTTTAACAAATAAGTATATCTGGTGAAAAAAATTACCTTTTGAATAAAAATACACCTACTTACTAATTATACCAGCAGGTGTGTTTTTGTTTTTAGAGAAACCAATAAATAGAATAGAGATTATAATTATATTTTTTCTTGAAATAATTAAATATTTTGTAACTACTTAGCCGTAGAAAGTGCAATTTTAATTTTCATAAAGTGCTAATAATCAAGATGTTACATTTTTACTATATTGAAAAAATACAAACGGCAAAATTGCATTTTCACAAAGTTTAGCTCAAAATTGCACATTTTTGTATTATTCAAAGATGAATTTACTGTGAATGTTGTACTTTTTATAGAATTATATGGCTAATTCTACTTTGGCACTTTGAACATTGTGCCGTTAGGCATGAAATATCGGTAGAAAAAATGATAGAAAACTGTCCAGAGTTCCGTAGGAACGGTACATTATTTTGAATATTTCGTTCCTACGAAACTTTATTTCTCTGAGAAAACTACTTTTTCTGTCGATATTCCA
>JANNEN010000489.1:0-1509 GCA_031378715.1 Emticicia sp. | reverse complement strand
CCCAAAGCCACAATTCCAACGCCAATCCAAGAAGGTACGGGCTTGTAAATCAAGAGATTAACGCAAAGAGCTACGGCAAAAAATAAGTAAATCGCTGGAATAATTGGATAGCCAAATGCTTTGTAGGGTCTTGGAGTATTGGGTTGTTTTTTGCGAAGAATGAATACACCAAAAATCGTGAGGATATAAAATACTAAAATAGCAAAAACAGTATAATCCAACAAATCACTGTACGTACCTGTCAAACACAAAAGACACGCCCAAAAACATTGCATAATTAACGATGACGCAGGTACACCTTTTGAGTTTAATTCTCCCGCTTTTTTGAAGAAAAGATTATCTTTTGCCATTGCATAATATACCCTCGCTCCCGACAAAATAATGCCATTGTTGCATCCAAAAGTCGAAATCATGATAAAAACTGCCATGATGATTGCAGCGGGATTTCCAAAAATCATTTCAGCGGCTGCCGTTCCCACACGGTCATTGGTGGCGAACATAATTCCTCGCCCGATGGTGTCCGTTGCGTAGGGTTGCCCTTGTACGGGTAATAAAGTCAGGTAGGCGATGTTTGCCAAAATATACAAAAAACTTACCGTTAGAGTACCATATAAAAGACTCAAAGGAATATCTCTTTTGGGGTTTTTCATTTCCCCCGCCGTGTAGGTTACGTTGTTCCAAGCGGAGGATGAAAATAACGGTCCAATTAAAGCTAAACCCATTGCCGACCATAATCCAATCCCCGAAAGGTATTTATAGTCCAATATTTTGCCAGTCACTTTATCCCATTGAATTGCCACTGGACTCCAAAAGTCTAAATTATTGATTTCCCACATTCCTTTTCCAGAGGTTAATCCTACATAAATTCCTAAAACTGCCAGACTCAATAATGCCCCAATTTTGGTGGTTGTGAAGATTAATTGAACTAATTTGGCATTTTTAACGCCTTGCACATTAATAAAAGTTAATAACAAAATCAAGGCAATCGCTAAGAGTTGTTGGGTATTGAAAATCAGAAAATTGTGTTCCGTTCCAATATAATCTGGTAACAACACACCCGTATATTTAGCAAAAGCCACGGCAACGGCAGCGATAGTTCCCGTTTCGATAACCAAGAAGGTTGTCCAACCAAACAAGAAACCAACTAAGGGATTATATGCCTCTCGTAGATACACGTATTGTCCGCCCGCTTTGGGCATCATTCCAGCGAGTTCACCGTAGGAAAGTGCTGATATTAAGGTGATTACGCCCGTGATTATCCAAGTGAGGAGTAAATAACCAGGTGAGCCTAAGTTGCGGGTAACATCTGCCGAGACAATAAAAATGCCTGAGCCAATCATGGAGCCAATCACAATCATAGTGGCATCGGTAAGGGATAATTCTTTTTTAAGTTCTTGCGGGTTTGATTCAGTCATTGATGAGTTATTAATGCGTGGAATGTGAATTTACGAAGGAAATTGTGAATTTTGGTATTTATTAGGACTTGATTATTTGATTTTTATTATTCTT
>JANNEN010000454.1:0-1552 GCA_031378715.1 Emticicia sp. | reverse complement strand
CACCGCGCTCTGTTCGGTCGGGCGCAGCGGCAACGACCTGCACTATCGCGGCTACGACATTACCGACCTCGCGCCGAGGTGCGAATTCGAGGAAACCGCGCATTTGTTAGTCCACGGCAGGCTGCCGACCGCGGCGGAACTAACGGCCTACAAAGCGAAGCTGAAATCGCTACGCGGTCTGCCGTCGGTGGTGCGCTCCGTGTTAGAGGCGTTGCCCGCGTCGTCCCATCCGATGGACGTCTTGCGCACCGGCGTCTCCGCGCTCGGCTGCGCGCTGCCGGAACGCGAACCTCACGACGAGGCAAATGCCCGCGACATCATCGACCGGCTGCTGGCTTCCCTCAATTCGATGCTGTTGTATTGGTATCACCACTCCAACCACGGCCGACGCATCGAGGTGCAAACGGATGATGATTCCATCGCCGGACATTTCCTTCACCTGCTGCATGGCGAGCAGCCACGCGCCTCCTGGATCACGGCGATGCACACCTCGCTCAATCTCTACGCCGAGCATGAGTTCAACGCCTCCACCTTCACCACCCGCGTGATCGCCGGCACCGGGGCTAACATCCACTCCGCCATCACCGGCGGCATCGGCGCGCTGAGCGGTCCGAAACACGGCGGCGCCAATGAAGTCGCGTTTGAAATCCAACAGCGCTACGCGACTCCCGATGCGGCGGAGGAGGACATTGTGAAACGCGTCGCAGCGAAGGAAATCATCATCGGCTTCGGCCATCCCGTTTACACCGTGTCCGATCCGCGCAACGAGGTGATCAAGGGCGTGGCGCGCTCGCTTTCCGAAGAAGCGGGCGACCTGCGGATGTTCGAAATCGCCGAGCGCATTGAGAGCGTCATGTGGCGTGAGAAAAAAATGTTTCCCAACCTCGATTGGTTCAGCGCGGTGTCCTACCACCTGCTAGGGATTCCGCCCGCGATGTTCACCCCGCTGTTTGTCATCGCGCGCACCGCGGGCTGGGGCGCGCACCTCATCGAGCAGCGCCAGGACAACAAGCTGATCCGCCCGAGCGCGAACTACACCGGGCCGGACAACCTGCCATTCGTGCCCATCGAGCAACGCTGAACCCTCATGTCCCACCACGATCCAACCAGCGCCGCGCGTCCCGAACCGGATGCGTTGTTGCAACAAATCGCCGATTACGTCCTCGCCACCGACCGCATCCCCAGCGACGAAGCACTCGACACCGCCCGGCTGTGCTTGATGGATACCCTGGGCTGCGGGCTGTTAGCACTCGCCTATCCAGCCTGCACGAAACTGCTAGGGCCTGTCGTCCCCGGAGCGACGCTGCCCGGTCGCGGCGCACGCGTGCCCGGCACCCCCCACGAACTCGAACCCGTGCAGGCTGCCTTCAACATCGGCGCGATGGTGCGCTGGCTGGATTTCAACGACACCTGGCTCGCCGCGGAATGGGGTCACCCATCGGACAACCTCGGCGGAATTCTAGCAGTCGCCGATTACCTCAGCCGCAGTGGCCAGCCCCTCACCATGCGCGACGTGCACGTCGCGATGATCCAGGCGCATGAAATCCAAGGC
>JANNEN010000383.1:0-2511 GCA_031378715.1 Emticicia sp. | reverse complement strand
CATTGATATAAAAGCCCTTGCCCTGCACCGACGAGATATAACCCCGCTCTTTGAGTTCACGGTAGGCTTTTTCTACGGTGTCACGGGCGAGGTAATATTCTTCACTCAACTCGCTGATAGAGGGCAGTTGCTCGTCTTTTTTCAAAACCGTCCGCTCAATATCCGAAATGATTGACTGCACAATTTGCTTGTACTTCGGAGTTTTCTCGGCAGGATTAAATTGCAATTTATACATCGTCAATGAGTGATTGAGTGAATGAGTGAATGAGCCAATACAAGTCACTCATTCATTCATTACTCGGAATATTAGTCAGACTTTTTTGGTTTTGGGCAAAACCTACCGCACAAATGCCACTGCCACACCACCATCAACGTTGAGGATATTTCCCGTTGATTTTGATAGGCTTCCATCAACAAAAACCCGAACGGCTTTGGCAATATCTTCCGTCAGAATTTCCTCATTTAGTAGCGTTCGGGCGGCATACATTTTGGGCAAATCTTCCACTTTTACTCCGTAAGCCTTGGCACGTCCCTCGGCCCAGTCGCCTTCCCAGATTTTGCTTCCCCGCAAAACCGCATCGGGGTTTACGGTATTTACCCTGATTTTATCTTTGCCCAATTCGGCCGCCAATAACCTCGTCATGTGGGCTTGGGCGGCCTTGGCAGTTCCGTAGCCAACGTTGTTTGGCCCAGCAAAAAGGGCGTTTTTACTCGCAATATTCACAATATCACCCCCCGTTGCCTGCTCACGCATGATACGAACGGACTCTTGCGACACCAAAAACTGTCCTTTTACCAAGACGTTTTGTAGCAAATCCCAATCGGCTACGGTATGGTCTTCGAGTGGTTTTGAAATCGAAAGTCCCGCACAATTTACCACAATATCAACGCCACCGAAGGCCAGAATTGTGTTGCTGAATGATTGAGCAATCGCCTCCGCACTCACCACATCAATACTCGTGGCAATGGCGGCATCTTTGCCGTACTTTTGGCATAATTCGGCTTGGGTTTCGGTTAAAAGATTACGGTCGGCGGCCACCACGCAAGCACCCTCTTTGAGTAATTCCTCACAGATTGCCTTGCCGATTCCGCCAGTTCCGCCCGTTACGAAGGCCACTTTTCCCGATAACGATTTTGGTTTTGGCATTCGTTGTAGTTTTGCTTCTTCGAGCAACCAATATTCGATATTAAAGGCTTCTTGCTCGTCAAGCCCAACGTATTCCGATACGGCTTCTGCCCCTTTCATTACGTTGATGGCATTGGTATAAAACTCAGCCGCTACTCGGGCCGTTTGTTTGTCTTTGGCAAAAGTAAACATTCCGACTTGCGGATACAAAATCACAACGGGGTTTGGGTCACGAATTGCGGGGCTATTGTCGTGTTTGCAACGCTCATAATAAGCGGCATAATCAGCACGATAAGCCTCAAATTGTGCCTCAATTTCTTCCTTAGAAGTACTCGTAAGCACCATCGGGCGAATTTTGGTTCGTAAAAAGTGGTCAGGGCAACTGGTGCCTTTTTGTGCCAAACGCTCCAAATCGTATGAGTTTACATATTCCAGCACCCGTGTATCGTCCGTAAAATGCCCGACCATTTGACGGTAACTTGATGCCAAACCCCGCAGCGTTGGCATCACTTTGGCAGCAGCAGTTTTACGTTCCTCGGCTGGTTTTGAAGTTAATTTTTCTCCCCCGAAAACAGGTTTTTTCTTTCCGTAATTTCTTTCAAGATATTCCGAAGCCATTTCGATGACTTCGAGGGTGTTGATATATGATTCGTACGAAGTTTCTCCCCAAGTAAACAACCCGTGTCCGCCCAAGATAACTCCCCGTAGATTTGGATTTTCGGCAACGGTTTTTTCTAACTGTAAGCCCAAATCGAAGCCAGGTTTCTGCCACGGCAGCCAAGCCATGGTATCGCCCCAGATTTCGTGCATTATTTTGGGGCCGTCTTTGCTCGCCGCAATCGCAATTAGTGCGTCGGGGTGCAGGTGGTCGATGTGCTTGAAGGGAATGAGTCCGTGGAGTGGCGTATCAATCGAAGGTGTGGCACATTTTGGATCAAAGAGGCAATGGTCGAATAATGCCACCATTTCGTCTTCAAAGGCCAAGCCTCGGTAGCGTTTTTTGAGGGCGTGAAGTTTATTAACGTATAAGTTGGCACACCCTTTTTTGGTCAATGTGCCTATATCTCCGCCCGAACCTTTCACCCACATTACTTCGGCAGGCTCGCCCGATACGGGGTCGGTTTCGGTGATTTTACACGAGGTATTTCCACCAGCATAATTGGTCAGGCGGAGGTCAGCCCCGAGCAGATTGGAGCGATAAATGAATAATTCGACCTCATTTTGAGCTAATTCGGCGGCTTTTGCTTCGTTCCAGAGGTAGCTAACATGGTTGAATGTTAGGTTTTTTTTCATAAATTCGGATAAGTTTTCTTTTTAGCTTTGTGTTTTTGAATGAACAAAGTTGAGCATTTTTCTTGAAAAAATTCTCATGTACTTACCTGTAA
>JANNEN010000347.1:0-2831 GCA_031378715.1 Emticicia sp. | reverse complement strand
CGACCATTTCATGGATTTGTGCATAAATCTTCTGGTCGTGATTGGGTAGTTTTGTGCTATTCAAGGTCAATAAACTTACCCGAACCGCCGAAAGCAACGAGCCAACGTTATCGTGCAACTCGGAGGCTACCCGCTTGCGTTCAATGGTTTGTCCTTTTAGTAATGCTTCCTGAATCTCATGGTTTTTGTTGAGCAATTCTTTGTTCTTTTTTCGCAAAACAAAACTGTAAATTATTGCCGAAAGTCCCAATAATGAAATCAAGCCAACGATGAGTAAAAGTGATTTTTGTTGTTGATTTTCGAGTGTCAATTTATTTGATAACTCATTGACTTTTAGTTGTTTAGATAATTTTTCTTGTTCGTTTTTTTGTTTATCCGATTCAATTTTCAGTGCTTGTTCGGTAGCCAATGCTTGTTCGTTTTCGAGTTTTCGGCTGATGCTTTCTAAGACAAAATCTTGGGCGAGTTTTTCACTTTTTAGCTTCGTTAGTTCATATTGTTTTTGAATAAAATCGGTTGTTTTTTGCTGAATCAATTTATCGTTTTCATAACTAATCTGCATTTTTTCGAGGTCATATCGCTTCTGTATTTCGGTTAAGTCATTGACTTTTTGGGCTTTCACTACGCTATCTCGAACCGCAACCGCTTCTTTATAAAATGCAAGAGCTTGCGGTTGCTTATTTGCTAACTCATTTATATCAGCCAAAATAAATAACGCCTCAAATCTAACGCCTTGATTCTTAGATTCTATCGCATTTTCGAGCATGAGATTGGCGTAAATTTCGGCATTTTTAAAGTCTTTTTTTTGCTGAAAAAGATTGACATAACTCGAATATAAAGTAACCTTTCCTTGACCGTAATTTTTTGCTGTAAATAATGTATATGCTTCATCAAGGTATTTTTTTGCTTCATCTAAATTTTGATGAGCGACCAAATAATAATTACCCAAAACGGCCTTGGCAAAGGCAATCTGAACATCGTTTTCGGCTAATTCACAATGTTTTATCATCAACAAAAACATATTTTTTGCTTCTTCTTTTTTTAGCGTAATCTGATACGAAATGCCACAAATTCGGTAACATTCGGCTAATTGTAGGTGCAAATCTGGTCGAATAAATGGCTTTGCTTCGAGGTAATTGATAGATTTTTTGATGTAATTGATCGTCTTTTCATAATCTTTGATATTGTAATAAATCTGCCCAAATCTGAAATTTATTCGCCAAATTTCATCACAAACCGCACTCGTTTCTTCACATTTTTTGAGTGTATTGAGGTTTGCTTCTAAGGCTTTGGTATAAAGGTTTTTTTTGAGATAAAAATTAGAAAAATAGAATAAGGCTCGGAGTTGTTGTGAGTCATTTTTGGTGCTGATTGCTTTTTGATAAAGTTTTTCAGAATAAAGCAAGCCCGAATCGGCAGTAATTCTATTCATTAATGAGTAATTTCGGCAGATTCGGTCGAGGTAATATAACTGCAAAGTATCATTTGCTACCGATGATTTTTGCGATTGTAATTCTTTGATGCGTGCCTTTGACTGCACAATTTCAGGTACATTAGAAACTTGTGCTACTGTATTTTCAGAAAACAAAAAGATGATTATGATAAAAACTAATTTCTTCATTGCGGCGTGATTTTATCATAAAACTACCTTTTTATTTGAAAATAAATAAAGAAACGTCTAAAAATCACGGTTTTCCGTGAGGCAATTCACGGTTTTCCGTAATTGACAGGTGTTGATTAATGGCCGAACTTTGCATAAAATAAACCTCAATCTTTATAGCCATGAAAAAAATCTTAATTCTCTCGCTATTTATTAGTTTCAAAATGTTTGGGCAGTCAATTACGCTTGTACCATCACCCGCATCAGGTACGAGAAATATCGTAAAAACACCTACTCAAGCATTTGGTTTTGAACATACTGATGGTACTATTAAGCTGCAAACTTATATAAACAATCTTAGCACTAATTCATATTATGGTGCTTGGCTACAAACCGCAACTCCTCAACCACTTGTATTTTCAACCAACGATGGGCTTCCTCAAGTATTCATCAATAATAATGGCAATATCGTATTAAACCCAAGTGATGGAAAAACTGGTAACGTGGGTATTGGACTTGCAAAACTTGCAACTCCCTCCGAAAAACTTGAAGTAAATGGTAATGTAAGGGTATCCAATTTGGCTGGTATAGGTAATAGACCTTTGTTAGCTGATGCCAATGGCACACTCCTAACTGAGCCATCAAGCCAGAGTTTGGTATTACAGGCTTCTAATTTTCAAGCGTTGAGTGGTTCTACAACATTGATTAGAAATGAAAATAACATATCTTTTACAGGCACAGGAGCGTTGGTTGCTCCAATAAATCTGCCGTTAGGTGCAAAAATCAATACCATCTTAATAAGAGTAAAAGACAATTTGAATACAGGTTATATGATATACAGCCTTGAAAAAACGAATATTGCTACCAATTCTGCTTCACAATTAAGTACTGGCGGTTCGACCATTGCTTCAGCGAATCCTTCAAGTCTAAATTGGGCTTCTACCAGCAATTTGCCAGTTACTATCTTAACCAACAATTATTACTACATAACTATTACGCCCTACGATTCTAATGCTAATCTTTTATCTTGGGGTTCGGGAATAACTTTTGAGTTGAGTTGGATTGAAATACAATATACATACTAAAAAATAATTATAGCCATGAAAAACCCACCCGTTGTCAGTGTCCCCACTAACAAACCATTTTCTTCTACCTCAGAAAACGATAAACTTTACAAAGCCATGAAAAACGCATTTATTCTAATCATCACTTTTGTAGGCTTCCTGAGTTG
>JANNEN010000287.1:0-9064 GCA_031378715.1 Emticicia sp. | reverse complement strand
ACGTATTTGGTGATGAGGTCGATGAATGGTTTGCCAAATTTTTGTACTTTTCCGAGTCCAACGCCATTGATTTGTGCCAAATCCTGCGAAGTTGTGGGATATGTAGTAGCCATTTCTTCGAGCGAAGGGTCTTGGAACACGACATAAGGTGGTACGTTTTTTTCTTTGGCGATTTTCTTACGTAATGCTTTCAGAAGTTCAAATAGAGCGGCATCGAAGGCTCCACCTCCCGACGAATTATTGTTGCTACTCAAATCGTCATCATCGCTACTTTCGGTATTTTCGTAGTTATGGTCTTCCGAGATAGTAATGGGGTGTGAATCTTGAATAAAACTTTTGCCTTTTTCACTTAGTCTAACAACACCATAGGCACTTTCAATATCTTTTTCGAGAAAACCCAGAGCCATCAATTGGCGTAGCACCGAAACCCATATTTCGTTGGAGGTTCTTACGTATTCTTGCTTTTTCCCGACTTTCTCAACTTTTTTGGCAGGCTTTACGGTTTTGGCAGCTACGGGCTTGGTGTCATCTTCATCGTCGTCATCGTCCGAAACGTCCAATTCAACCTCATCCTCTTCTTCATCGTCATCGTCTTCTTCTTCTTCATTAGCCACAAACATTCCTTTACCTTTTCCATAGACTTCGAGTTTGTCGTGTTCGTGGCTGCGAATGTAAGCATTTGATGTGTTGGCCGTTAAGATGTCGGCGATGTGCTGAATATCGAATCGTTCGCCTGCTTGTATGATAGCTGTCAAGCCCAAAACGGCCTCATCTTCGATTTTTATTTTTTTGGTTGGTTTGATGCAGTTGTCACAAAAACCGCAGTCTTTGTCGGCGTATTCACCAAAATAACTCAATAACTGACGGCGGCGGCAAATACCCAAATTGGAGTAGGCTACCATCTCCATAAGCAAGGCACGGGCGTTGTCTCGCTCAGTTACGGTTTTGTCCTTATTAAATTTCTCTAATTTCAGAATATCATCATAAGCATAAAACATGAGGCAGTTACCTTCGAGACCGTCCCGCCCTGCCCGACCCGTTTCTTGGTAGTAGCCTTCGAGCGATTTTGGGGCATCGTAATGAATCACGAATCGAACATCGGGCTTGTCGATACCCATGCCGAAAGCGATTGTAGCCACAATTACGTCTGATTCTTCATTCAGAAACGCATCTTGGTTTTTCATACGGGTATCAGAGTCCAGACCAGCGTGGTAAGGTAAAGCCTTTACACCATTGACACTGAGGAGGCCCGCTATTTCTTCAACTTTCTTGCGACTGAGGCAATAAACAATGCCCGATTTGCCTTTGTTGTTTGCGATGTATCTGATTAACTGTTTTTTGGAGTCAATCTTGGGTCTGATTTCGTAATAAAGATTCTTGCGGTTGAACGACGACTTGTAGATATAAGACTCCTCCATGTTGAGGTTTTTCTGAATATCCTGTTGCACCTTTGGGGTAGCCGTTGCGGTGAGGGCAATGATGGGTAGCTTGGGGTCGATGTCATCAATGATTCCTCGGATACGGCGGTATTCGGGGCGAAAGTCATGCCCCCATTCCGAAATACAGTGGGCTTCATCAACGGCAATGAATGAAAGTTTTGCCTTTTTTAGGAAAATCAGGTTATCTTCTTTTGTAAGTGACTCGGGGGCAATGTAGAGCAAGCGACACGCACCACTCAAAACGTCGTTTTTGACACGGGTCATTTCGGCTCGGCTGAGGGTCGAGTTCAGAAACTGGGCATTGATGCCGAAAGCGGTCATTTGATCGACTTGATTTTTCATCAAAGCAATAAGTGGCGAAATCACAATCGCAGTTCCTTCCAGTACCATCGCAGGTAACTGGTAGCACAGCGATTTGCCCGCTCCTGTTGGCATAATCACAAAGGTATTGTTACCACTAACAATGTTATTGATAATGATTTCTTGCTCGCCACGAAAGGCATCAAAGCCAAAAATTTCTTTGAGTTTCTCTTTTAGGGTCTGTTGTATTGTTGCTTCTACCATAGATACAAGGGTGCTGTACGGAAAAATTATAGATAATAGGAAGTATATATTTAATCAAACGGGTATCAATAAACGAAAGCTGATGATGAGGTTTGACTAACTTATGCTAAGTTACTACATTTTTTGAATTTGTATAAAATTTATTTTTTCTCGGAAAACTTTAAAAGTCTTTTTTGTACCCTTACCAAACATCAACTACTTTTGTTGTTCAATCAAGCGATAATAAAGTGAATACGAAGTTAGAAAAAAAAATACAAAGCGTGGCTAAAAAAGTGCTACAAGATGAGGCAGAGGCAATTCTTTCTTTGAAAAATCATATTAACGAAGATTTTGAGGCTTGTGTAAATGCGATTTTGCATTCAAAAGGAAGATTAATCGTTACAGGTATCGGCAAAAGTGCAATCATCGGGCAGAAAATTGTGGCTACGTTCAATTCCACTGGTACGCCCGCTGTATTTATGCACGCTGCCGATGCCATTCATGGTGACTTGGGCATAATTCAAACCGAAGATATGGTACTTTGTATCTCGAAGAGTGGCGATACTCCCGAAATAAAAGTTTTGGTGCCGCTCATCAAAAGGTATGGCAATCAGCTCATTGCATTGGTAAGTAATGTTGATTCGTATTTAGCGAAAAAAGCCGATTTTATACTAAACGCTCACATCAGTCGAGAGGCTTGTCCGCTCAATTTGGCTCCGACTACCTCTACCACTGCTGCCCTTGCCTTGGGCGATGCACTGGCAATATGCCTACTCGAAGCCCGTGAGTTTACGAGCCGAGATTTTGCCAAATACCACCCTGGCGGTGCTTTGGGAAAGAAATTGTATTTGAAGGTGCGGGATATTTTCCCGAATAATGCGGTGCCGAAAGTATCAGAAGATGCTTCCATTCAGACAGTTATCATGGAAATGACCTCGAAACGACTCGGAGCAACGGCCGTCGTAAACGAGCAAGACGAACTACTGGGCATAGTGACGGACGGAGATTTGCGGCGAATGTTGAACACCCAAAGTGATTTCTCTAAGCTCGAAGCACAACACATTATGAATGTTACGCCAAAAGTTATTTCGCCCGACGAATACGCCGCTAATGCTTTGGCTATCATGCAAGAAAAGAACATTACGCAGTTGGTCGTTGTTGAAAACAAAACTTTACTCGGCTTTGTGCATCTCCACGATTTGCTGCGGGAGGGGCTGGCGTGAAAGAAATTGGCGGTAAGGAATTGAAAATAAGTAAGTAATATCATTAACTGAATATTAACTATCTGTTAATTATTAATTCAAATTAGCTTAAAAAAACGATGTTATTTTAACAAATCGTTACCTTTTGGATTTGTAATATTTGGAGTGCTAACAGTACCTTAGTTTTGTGGGTAAATAACAAACTACCCATCAATGAAAAAAACTGTACTACTCATTTGTTTTATCATCTCCTACGCTTCGGCTTTTGCCCAACAAATAAAAGGGCGTGTGGTAGATGAAACCTCGGAGGCCGTTCCTGGTATATCTATCCTCATAAAAGGAAAAAACCAAGGCACTACAACGGACGCACAAGGAAATTTTAGTTTGAAAATCGAAAATCAAACCAACGCAACGCTCACTTTCTCGGGCATCGGTTTTGAAACCAAAGAAATTTCGGTCGGAAACAAAACCTACTTTGATGTCTTTTTGCAATCGGCATCAAATACCTTGAAAGAAGTCGTGGTAACGGCTTTTGGTATCGAAAAAGAAAAAGTTAAGTTAGGTTATTCTACACAGTCACTCGACGGTAGGGATATTCTGAAAGCCCGTGAACCCAACACTATCAATGCTCTAACGGGAAAAATCGCTGGCTTGACCATCGGAAATTCGCCCGAAATGTTGGCTG
Organism: Emticicia sp.; assembly: GCA_031378715.1. Taxonomy (GTDB): domain Bacteria; phylum Bacteroidota; class Bacteroidia; order Cytophagales; family Spirosomataceae; genus Emticicia. The sequence goes on along the minus strand of JANNEN010000287.1, from coordinate 5,195 downwards.
CACCAAACATTATGTTGCGAGGAAACTTTGGCGTTTTGTTTGTCGTGGACGGCATTCCGATAAATACTGATACGTGGAATATCAGTGCCGATGATATTGAAACCTACACCGTTTTGAAAGGACCAAACGCCTCGGTGTTGTATGGTTTTAGAGGGCAAAATGGAGCGATAATCATCACCACAAAAAAAGGAGCGGGCAAGAACAAAGGCTTAGAACTGAAATTTAATTCAAGCACGCAAATCCAAAGTGGCTTTTTGACAAAACCACAAACACAGTCGGAATACGGTTTGGGGAATTTGTTCAGATATGCCTTCGGCAATGACCCATTCGACAGAGATGGAAGTTTTAGAAGAGCCGCCGTTTTTGGGCCGAGGTTTGAGGGGCAACTCGTTCCGCAATACGATTCTCCCGTTGATCCCGTGACGGGCAAGCGTTCGGGTACGCCGTGGTTGGCAAAAGGAATCAATAACTTTGATAATTTTGTTGAAATGGGCGGACTTTACACCAATAATATCTCAATGGGGTATTCGGACGACAAAGCTGACCTTCGATTGTCTTACACAAATACGCACCAAAAAGGGGTTTTTCCGAACACCAGCGTAAACATCAACAACATCAACTTATCGGTTGGGTATAATTTTACAAAAAAGCTACGTTTGGAAGGTAACACAAATTTAAGCCTTCAAAGCTCGCCTAATATTCCCGAGTCAGAATACGGACCAAATTCATATACTTATACTTTTGGTGTATATGGCGGGGCCCATTATGACGTTAGAGATTTAAAAAACTATTGGGCAGCCCCAGGAACTACGGGTATTCAGCAAGTGAATAGAGAATATGGACGAACAAATAATCCGTATTTTATGGCAAACGAATGGCTGCGTGAACACAAAAAATCGGACGTTTACAGCTACTTGACCCTTAGTTATGAAATAGCAAAAGGCTTGAAATTGCAAGCCCGTGGTAGCCTGACGAACTGGGATTTGTTCAGAAACGAAAAAATGCCTTATTCGGCCGAGCATTATTCTGTGCCTGACCGTGCAGGAAATTATAGAGAAGACAAGCGAAGTTTGCTCGATACGCAAGGCGATTTTTTGGCAACTTATACCAAAAAACAGGGCGATATAAAGTTAGATGTTTTGCTCGGAACGAACGTGCGTAGGTTTGGCTATAATTCGAGTTATTTGAGTACCAATAATTTGATTGTGCCTGGGGTTTTTAGTTTTTCAAACTCTCAAAACCCGTTGGTTGGTTACAGTTATCGCTCAAATATGATGGTTTTGGCTGGATATAGCAGCATTGATATTGGTTACAAAGATTATTTTACGGTAAACTTAACGGGACACGCCGACAAACTTTCGACGCTTCCTGTGGGTAGCCAGTCGTATTTTTATCCGTCGGCTTCGGTTATTACTTCATTGACCGATTATCTAAAACTGCCTGCGGCCATATCTTTTGCCAAAATCAGGGCTTCGTATGCCCAAGTGCAGGGCGGATTGGTGGCTTCGCAAATTGGCTCATCAAACATCGCTTTGGGCTTCCCTGATTGGTACGGAAACGAATTGATGACCACCTACGAGGGGCCAACGTACCGAAACCAAAATACGTATTCAACAACATTGCCTTACAATAATCAGCCTGGGGCGGTATTCACGAGTACGCTCGCCAACAGTAGCCTAAAACCATTTACGGTTTCGTCTTACGAAGCAGGATTAGATATTTATTTCTTCAAGAACAGGCTCGGAGCAGACCTCACATATTTCAAAACCATCAACGGCCCGCAAATTTTTGTGCGAGATATGGCTCCGTCATCAAGTTTCAATTCCCAAAATGTGAATGATGTTATTACCCAAAAGAATGGTTTTGAGGTTGCGTTGAAAGGGGCACCAGTCATTAAATCAAATTTCAGATGGGACGTTCTGGCAAATTATGCCTCTTTCGTAGAAAAATACAGCGAGATAAATGACCCATCGGGAAGTATCATCAGAAATGGTGGCGTACTGAAAGTTGGCGACCGAGTTGATAAACTCTTTTCGAGAAGCTATTTAAGAACCCCCGACGGACAAGTGATTCACGGGGCAAACGGTTTGCCCCTAAATGGTCCATCGGGCATACAAGGCAATCAATTTATTGGCAACGGAAACAACGATTTCACGTGGGCGGTAAACAACAAATTTAGCTACAAAAATATTCAATTTAGTTTTCAGATTGATGGCCGAGTGGGCGGAATTATCTACAACGACCTCTGGACAAACGGCTCACGTGGCGGTGCCGATATTTCGACAGCGGGAAATACCAAATACGGTATCGCAAGGCTTGCCGAGTGGGAGAGTTTCAAGAAAAATGGGGTAATTACGCCCGCGTATTTGGGCGATGGTGTGATACTGAAAGGCGGAACACCGAAATTTGACAACAACGGAGCAATTACTAATTTTGCCGAACTCAATTTAGTGCCAAACGATAGAACGGCTACTTTTCAAGATTACGTGGTGGCGAGTTCAAACTTCACGGGCGAATATACCCACAGCCGAACCTTTTCAAAATTACGTGAAGTGGTAATCGGTACAAATTTGCCGAAAAGTTTTACCTCAAAAATTGGAGTTAAAAACGGAACAATTTCGCTCGTGGGTAGAAATCTGCTTTACTGGGGAGCAAGAAACGACTTGGACGTTGATCAGTATCTAACAAGTACTTTACTGCCCTACGACGACCAAGGCACGCCACGACTACAATCGCCATCGGTGAGGAGCTACGGCGTAAATCTTAGTCTTACTTTTTAATCAAAACCCCTAAAAAAACACTCAAATGTCAAATAAATATATTTCAACGTTATTACTCACGCTGCTTTGCTTGGTTCAGTTGGGCTGCAAAGATGAGTTCGAGAAATTCCCGACCAATCCAAATGTAGCGGGTGAAGCTGGGGCAGTGCCACCCGAATATTTATTACGCCAAATTCTGACCGACGTACGGGCAGGAACCGACCAAACCGAAGAGCCGTTTTCGTCGATAAGTCGCATCAATCAATATACCACGGGGCTTACTTTTCCGTTGTATGGCGGTAGTAATTTGTATAACTGGACAACCACCAATGATACCTACGGCTGGATTAGAAACATCAATAAATTGGAAGAAAACGCCACGAGGTCAATCGGAAAGGTAAATAATACGTACCTTTCTTTGTCAAAATTTTTGAAGGTTTATAGCTACGTTTGGCTCACGCAACGGGTGGGAGATATTCCAGTGTTGGAAGCTGGAAAGGGCTTAGAAAATCCAACGCCAAGGTTTGATACGCAGGAAGAAATCTACTCGTACGCCCTAAACACCTTAGACGAAGTAAACAAGGAGTTGGGCGAAATTGCGAAAAACGCTACTTCACCCAAAATAAATGGCGATATTTACTACGCTGGAAACGTTTTGGCGTGGCGAAAAGCGATAAATGCCTACACGCTACGAGTGCTTATTAGCCTAAGCAAACGTGCCGACGATACGCCTAAACTACAAATCAAGGAGCGTTTCGCTAAAATTATCAGTAATCCGACCGATTATCCGATTTTTACTTCCAATACTGATAACTGGAGCTTTACTTTTCTGCCCGTAACAAACCGTTATCCAACGCAATTTTTGAGATTATACGCCCTCGAAACCACCGTATCGAAAACCTACATGGATATTTTGGTGCAGAACAAAGACCCTCGAACTTTCATATCGGCAAGCCCCGCCCCCGGTCAAATCACGCAGGGTAAGAAAATCGATGATTTTTCGGCTTATAATGGCTCGGATAATAGCCGCCCACAGGGGCAACTTTTTACAGAATCAGACGGCACAAAAGGAATATACTCTTACGTAAATTACAACCGATATTTCCGTGGACCAGATTTTATTCCCGAAGTTTATATTTTGTGTGGCTATTCAGAAATGAATTTCAATATTGCCGAGGCAGCTAACCGTGGCTGGATAAATGCAAACGCTGAGAATTTTTATTTGGAAGGAATCAGAAGTTCGCTTAGATTTTATGGCATCGCCCAAGGTTCAAAATTGCCCATCAGCAATGGCACGGGTGTGGCTTTGGGAGAAGCAACTGCCGATGTAGAAACTTTCTTGAAAAACGTAGCCTACAAAACCAACAAAGATGAGGCCTTGAAGCAAATATTAGAACAGAAATACGTATCATTTTGGCAAAATTCGGGTTGGGAGCCTTTTTACCAATTCCGTAGAACGGGGATTCCAGCGTTTAAGGAAGGCTCGGGAACAAATTCACAGGGAAAAATTCCGATGCGATGGTTGTATCCCGTGCGAGAAGTTATCAATAATGCCGATAATGCCAAGGCAGCGATTGACCGCCAGTTTGGTGGAAAAGATGATATTTTTGTTAAAATGTGGTTGTTGAAATAATCTCCTTTTCCAAGGAAGTCTTCGGACTGGGCGTCCCCCTCCAAGCGAAGACTTCCTTTATTTATAAAATGAAACTAAAAATGAAAAAAAATACCCTAATCCTCGTTTTATGTCTTTGTCAAGCATTGGCTTTTGCTCAAGATTCGGCCATTGTTTTTCACCCAAAAAGAGCCTTAGCTTTACAAGGAGCGAGTAATTTTCGAGATTTGGGTGGCTATCCTGCCGCAAACGGAAAGGTAGTGAAGTGGAATAAAATTTACCGTTCGGCTGACATTAGCGAACTTTCGGAAAGCGATTTGGGCGTAATTAAAAAAAGAAAAATTGCAACAATTTGTGATTTAAGAGGCCCGCAAGAACTCCAAACCAAACCCGATAAATATCCTACCGAAACTCGTTATGTAAATCTGCCCGCAGGAAGCGAGAACGTGAGTAATACCAATTATGGCAAGCTAAACCGAGACTCAATGATGTTGGGCTTTTATTCAAGAACCGACCATCTGAAAGCAAAATATCAACCATTATTTGATGAGTTACTCACGCTAAAAGATGAAAACGCCCTAATGTTTCATTGCACCGCTGGCAAAGACCGAACGGGCGTTGGGGCGGCAATCATTTTGTCGGCTCTGGGCGTAGATAAAAAATATATCGTAGCAGATTATGCGGCAACCAATACTTTTTGGAACAACAAAAGAATGATTGAAATGCTCATCAAAAATGGAACGCCCGAAGCGAACGTAAAGGCCATGATGACGGCAAACCCAGTGTACATCAATACTTTTTTTGAAGCCATTGATGAGCAATAC
>JANNEN010000283.1:0-1657 GCA_031378715.1 Emticicia sp. | reverse complement strand
GTAAAACTTGATACCTTCGTTCCGTTTATTTTGGTTGCTATTGGTCTTGGACTCGCTACGGGTATGGACGTTGCGGCCATCGGAAAAGCCATTCAGTCGGGTATCGGTGGCACACTCGGCGACCTCATTTTAATCATTGGTTTTGGGGCAATGCTCGGCAAACTCGTAGCCGAAAGTGGTGCTGCTCAACGAATCACCGATGCTTTGATTGCTCTTTTTGGCGAAAAATACTTGCAGTGGGGCTTGGCATTGGCGGGTTTTATTATCGGCATTCCGTTGTTTTATAATGCGGGTTTTATTATCGTTGTACCGCTCATTTTTTCGATTGCTGCTTCGGCAAAATTACCATTATTGTACGTCGGAATGCCCATGCTCACGGCACTTTCAACCGCACATGGCTACTTACCTCCGCACCCGTCACCCGCTGCGATTGCTTCACAACTAAAAGCCGATGTTGGGCAAACCCTCATCTACGGAATCATCATTGCTATTCCTGCTTTTGCGATTGCGGGCGTACTTTTTGGTCGAACTTTGAAGCAATATAAACCCCAAATTGGTGGTAATTTATTTGTTATAAAAAATATTCCAATCGAAAAACAGCCGAGTTTGGGCGTGAGCTTGTTAGTAGCTTTAATGCCCGTTTTTTTACTAACTTTTACCTCACTCATCAAAGGTTATATACCTGATAATCAAGCACTTAGACTGATTTCAGAACCTTACGTTGGTATGCTTATTTCGCTACTTTTGGCAATGTATTTACTTGGAATACGGCAAGGTGAAAGTATCAAAACCGTAAGTAAGCAACTCGAAGAAGCCTTCAAAAGCAGTGCAGGTATTTTGTTGATTATTGCGGGGGCGGGGGCTTTGAAACAGATACTAAAAGATAGCGGCACGAGTGATTATATTGGGCAACAGTTGCAAGGATTTGACATAAATCCATTAATTTTGGGCTGGGGAATTGCAGGCGTTTTGCGTATTTGTGTGGGTTCGGCAACGGTAGCGGGCTTAACGGCGGTTGGCATTTTAGCTCCACTGATTCAAAGCCAAACGGGCATCAAACCCGAACTCATGGTGCTTTCAATTGGGGCGGGAAGTTTGATGTTTTCGCATTTAAACGATGGTGGATTTTGGCTTTTTAAGGAATATTTTAATTTATCCATAAAAGACACCCTCAAAACCTGGACAGTCATGGAAACCATCGTTTCGGTGGTCGGGCTGGTTGGCGTTTTGATTTTAAATATGATTGTGTAGTTTTCGGTGATTTCGGCTTCGCTCAACCACCAAAAATAGTAAAAAATAACTTAAAAGAAAATAACTTATAAAATGACAGCAGAAGAAAATTTCGCAAAACTAAACCTTGAATTACCGCCCGCACCCGCACCGATGGGCGTTTATAAACCCTTCATGATTGTTGGAAATTTTGCCTACGTTTCGGGGCATGGTACTTTAAAATCTGATGGCACACTAATAGTTGGGCGTATCGGTGACACCATGGATATTGAAGCGGGGAAATTAGCCGCCCAGCAAGTCGGATTAGCTATTTTGGCCACGCTGAAAGCAAATTTGGGCAGCCTTGACCGCATCAAAAGAGTTATAAAAACCCTTGGAATGGTAAACTGTACGGCCAATTTTGAACGTCACCCTTACGTAATCAATG
>JANNEN010000279.1:0-3643 GCA_031378715.1 Emticicia sp. | reverse complement strand
ACCAAATGAACGATGCGTTTAGTTTGAGCGATGGTAATTATAAGACCAGTTTTACGTCAGCTTTGCCAGTGGCACTTTCGACGAACTTTGACTATCGGTTTTCGGAGAAATTATTTTTCAACGTTACGTGGGTGCAAAGTCTGCGAAATCTTGAAAAATTAGGAGCAAATCAGCCATCAATGTTCGCTTTCGTGCCTCGATACGAAACAAAAGGAGTGGAAGTTGCTTTGCCAATCGCTTTGCAGAATGGTTATAGAAATTTGACCATTGGCTTGGCGGGACGCATCGGACCATTATTTGTCGGCACTGATAATCTGGGTGGCGTACTGAATATTGGCAATCCGAGAGGAATTAGTGCTTATTTTGGTCTGTCGCTACCTATTTTCAGAAAACTTCCCGATGCTCCGAATGGTTGTTATGTTGAACATAAAACCACGCTACGGCAAGAGTTGAGAGGTATTCTCAAGAAACGTAAACAGCGAAAAAGCTGGAATAGATTAAGGTAATAGAATTTTGAATGAGTGCGTTTTGAATGATAGAATGAGTGAATGATAGAATGAGTGAATTTTGAATGAGTGAATGAGTGAATTTTGAATGATAGAATGAGTGAATTTTGAATGATAGAATGAGTGAATTTTGAATGATAGAATGAGTGAATTTTGAATGAGTGAATGAGTGAGTTTTGAATGATAGAATTTTGAATGATAGAATGAGTGAATTTTGAATGATAGAATGAGTAAATTTTAAATGAATGAGTTTTGAATGAATGAGTAAAAATGAAACATAATAGTTTTTTATCATTCTATCATTCACTCATTCTATCATTCAAAATTCATTCACTCATTCAAGACTTGCCTTCCCCTCATTCACATAATTAATCAAATCCGCTACCAATCCCGTCCAGCCGCATTGGTGTCCTGCTCCCAGACCTTCGCCCGTATCGCCATTGAAGTATTCATAAAACAAGTGTAAGTTCTTGAAATTTGGATCAGAATCAAACCTATCAAAATCGCCTGTATTTGGTCGGCGGTTATTTTCGTTCATTTTGAAAATACTTATTAGGCGTTCGGCAACCAAGAGTGCGGCCTCCTTGATTGACATAATATTACCCGAATTTGTCGGATATTCTATCTCAAAATCATCACCGTAATACTCATAAAACTTTAATAGTGAGTCGATTAGTAAGAAATTAATCGGAAACCAAATCGGCCCACGCCAGTTGGAGTTTCCGCCCATAATACTCAAATCCGACTCGGCGGGCGTGTATTTTACGCTCAAAATCTCACCGTGTAAATTAAATTGGTAGGGGGTATCATTGTGAGATTTTGACAGTGACCGAATACCATATTCGGACAAAAACTCGGCTTCGTCGAACATTCGCTTGATAACCATTTTCATTCGATGCCCCCGCAGCAGCGAAAGTAGGTGGGTTTCGCCCTTACCTGGCTCGTTCCAACGAGAAATCAATGCCGCCAAATCGGGTCTATTGGCCAGCACCCATTCGAGTCGGCGTTTGAAGTCGGGTAGCTTTGAGAGCAATTCTTCATCAATTACTTCTACCGCAAAAAGTGGAATTAGCCCCACGTAGGAGCGGATTTTCATGAAAATCGTTTCGCCGTTGGGGGCGTGCAGTTTGTCATAATAAAACTGGTCGGCTTCGTCCCAAAGCCCCAAGTCATTGCCCTTGATTGGATTATTGATAGCAACGGCAATGTGGAGAAAATGCTCAAAAAACTTCGAGGCCATGTCTTGATAAACGGGGCGTTCGATGGCTATTTCGCAAGAAATACGCAACATATTGAGCGTGTACATCGCCATCCAGCCCGTAGCGTCGGCTTGTTCGAGTTTTACGTTGGGTATTTGGGCATTTCGGTCAAAAACGCCGATATTATCAAGCCCCAAGAAGCCCCCACCAAAGATATTATTGCCTTCTTCATCTTTTTGATTGACCCACCACGTAAAATTGATGAGTAGTTTATGAAAAACTTTTTCGAGAAAAGCAATATCGCCTTTACCACCATTATTTTTTTTATCTATTTCATAAACCTTCCAAGTTGCCCATGCGTGAACGGGCGGATTTACATCCGAGAAATTCCATTCGTAAGCGGGAATCTGCCCGTTTGGGTGCATGTAGTATTCCCGTAAAACGACGGATAGTTGTCGTTTCGCAAATTCCCCGTCGATGCGGGCGAGTGTGAGGGTATGAAAAGCCAAATCCCAGGCCGCAAACCACGGGTATTCCCATTTATCGGGCATCGAAAGAATGTTGGCCATGTAGGCGTGTTTCCAAGTGCTGTTTCTCGGAAACGCCCTTCCCTTGAACTCAAACGGCATTTTTGGGTCGCCTTTTAGCCATTCATTGACGTTGTAGTAATAAAACTGCTTATTCCACATCATCCCCGCAAAGGCTTGTCGCTGAATATTTCGCTGCTCTTCACTGGTAATAGCTTGCTGAATATTCTCGTAAAATTCGTTGGCTTCTCGGAGTCTTGCTTCAAAAATTTCGTCAAAATCTGCAAACGATTTTGGCGTTGCAGCAATCTGACTGAACCTCAGTCTAATGCTATGGCTCTCGCCACCCGTTATTTTCTTGGTAAATTTTGCCGAAGCCTTCGTCCCTATTTTATTTGGATTGACAGTTTTAGCATCTCCCGAAATAATGTAGTTGCTGATACCGTCTTTTACGAACATGGCGGTATTAGGCTTACCAAAAATTCGCTCGGTATTGGTTTCGTTTTCACAAAAAAGTAGCTCATCAGCACCATCAACGTAAAGTTTATATTTGCCTAAAAGTTGATGATTAACTTCAATTTGATTATTGGCAATGCCCGTCATCATGGGGCTTTTCTTGTAGGCATCGTAGCCCCAGCTCCACGTGTTTCTAAACCAAATCGTCGGTAGCATCGTTAGTTGTGCGGCTTTTTCACTACGATTATGAGCCGTGATTTTTACTAAAATATCGTTTTCGTCGGCTTTGGCGTATTCTATAAAAATATCAAAATACTCATTATTATCAAAAATCCCCGTTTGTTCGATTTCAAATTCGGCGTCTTTTCGCCCTCGTTTTTGGTTTTCTTCAACGATTTGTTTGTACGGAAACTCATTTTGTGGGTATTTATACAACATTTTCATGTACGAGTGCGTAGGCGTGCTATCCAAATAATAGTACAATTCCTTCACGTCTTCGCCGTGGTTGCCCTCCGAACCCGCCAGCCCGTAGAGGCGTTCCTTCACAATTTTATCTTGGTGGTTCCAAAACGATACCGCAAAACATATATGTTGCTTATTGTCTGAAATACCCCCGATGCCGTCCTCACCCCAGCGGTATGCCCGTGAGCGTGCCATGTCGTGCGGCACATAATCCCAGGCATTGCCATAGACACTATAATCTTCCCGCACCGTTCCCCATTGCCGCTCCGACAGATAAGGCCCCCATTTTTTCCAGCCCTTGTTATCTTGTTTTTGGTTGAGGCGAATTTGTTCTTGTGTTTCGGTCATGGTAGTAATGGCAAAATTTTTATTATCAGGAATTGTCCGTGGGAGGTGTGTTTGTTTAATTCTTGTCCCTTAGTGTATCTTGGTTTCTTTGTGGTAAAAAAACTAAATTGGCGTTTTACAAAAATATGAAAAAATCTAAGCCTCG
>JANNEN010000244.1:0-2666 GCA_031378715.1 Emticicia sp. | reverse complement strand
TATTAAAAAAACCACCCGCAGCAATAGTTGCCGAAACGGTAGCGGCACAAATCGAACAAATGAGATTAACCAACCTGAGCTATCTGAACCAGCGAACGAAGTCAAACCCAAAGATGATGATGGAAATGATTTCGGTTTATTTGGAACAAACACCGCCTTTGATTAGCACGATGAAACAAAGTCTGCTCGACAAAGATTGGGTGATGCTCAATGCGGCAATTCATAAAATGCTGCCTTCGTTTGCGATTGTGGGCATGAGTACCGATTTTGAAAATTTGGCGAAAAAAATCCAAGAATATGCCAATACCCTCGAAATGACCGATAAAATTCATGATCTGGTAACGCAACTCGAAAATGCCTGTGTGCAGGCCTGCAAAGAATTAGAAGAAGAATTTCATAAGATTAATATTCCAGCGTAATGAACAACGACAACAAAATAAAACTTTTTCTGGTGGACGACGATGCCCTATTTCTGAAATCATTGGAGATAGATTTTCTTCACCATGCCGATTTTGACATTGAAACTTACGCTACGGGCGAGCTTTGCTTGGCACATCTATCACATAATCCTGATGTTGTTATCTTAGATTTCCACTTAGACGGCATTGACAAAAACGCCATGAATGGCCTACAAACATTAGACAAAATAAAGGAATACAAGGCCGATACTCCCGTCATAATGCTATCGTCACAAGATAAAATTGAGGTGGCTATCGAATGTATGCACCACCAAGCGGCCGATTATGTGGTAAAAAGCGAAACGGCTTTCATGCGGCTACAAAAAATCATTGACAGTATCTTTAACTTCCAAAAATTAGAAAAACAACTAAATTGGTACATGGAAAGAATGTAAAGTTCGGTTTTGGGGCTACCGAGATACCGTAACTGAGCGTAGCCGAGGTTCATAACACACACAAAAACTATAAAAATGGCACAAAGAATCAACATAACTGAAATAGAATTGGTGGCTCTACTCCGAAACAAAAGCCACCTTGGCTACTCAATATTGTACAAAAACTACGCCAAGACCTTGTACAATATCCTGTATAAAGTAGTGCCCTCGAAAGATACTGCGGCTGATTTATTACAGGACACTTTTATTAAAATCTGGAAAAACATTGACCGATACAATGCCTCAAAGGGTTGCTTATATACTTGGATGCTAAAACTTACCCAAAACTTAGCCCTTGATAAAATCCGCTCGGCGGGGTATCTGGAAGCTAAAAAAAATGTCATTTTGGAAGATTATATCAACCAAATTGATACGCAATACCAACACGAAACTGATTTTGATGGGTTTAGTTTGCAAAATAACATCGAACGACTGCTGCCCAAGCACAAACAATTAATTGATTTGGTTTACTATGAGGGTTATACCCAAAGGGAAGTTTCGCAAAAATACGCCATACCAATCGGTACGGTCAAGACCCGAATAAAATTTGCAATTGCTCAACTACGGGCAATGGCTGAGTAGCTTTGAATCTTATCAGGAATTTACTATTCGAGTAAACTATTCGAGCCGATTCTCTTCCTAAAATGTGTGAATCATGTAAATCTCCCCGCAAATTATGTAACACTTCCTGCACTTAAAGCCCGCACCTTTGCACTGTGGAAATACTTTCACAATGCCCCGCCATTTGCGGAAATATAAATATTAATATGGAAAAAAATATTCTCTACACCTTAACACTGTCATTTTTGTTATCGTTTATTCCCGCCCAGTTGAGTGCAGAAACCAATAAAGTTTCAGCAGACAAAACCAAGAAAAATGAATCGCCTGAGGCAAAAGTTTTACTCAATCGATTGGACGAAATCAAGGCCATGGATAAATCTCTTATGACTGCGAGCGAAAAGAAGCAATTACGTAAAGAGGTACGTACATTAAAAACCAATTTGGCACAACTCAACGGTGGAGTGTATCTTTCGTTGGGAGCAATTATAATCATTTTATTATTACTAATATTATTATTGTAAGTTATAAAACACTGAATATCAGTTACTTACAAATAATACGTTCGTAAAATTTTCACACTAATCCATAATCGAATGACAAATAAAATATTTTTTTCGTTGATACTTTTCAGCATTTTTTTTGCTGGATGCAAGCCAACCCAGAGCCAAATGAGTAAGAAAAAAGGCATGAATAAAACCGAAAAAGGTGCAGTTATTGGTAGCACTTCGGGGGCGGTTGTTGGTGGTATGATTGGCAACAAAAAAAATAATACTGCCCTTGGGGCTATTTTAGGGGCGGCCGTGGGCGGTACAATCGGCGTACTGATTGGCAACAAAATGGATAAGCAAGCCAAAAAAATACAAGACGATTTGGGAAATACTGCCACCGTCGAGCGAGTGGGCGAAGGTATCAAACTGACATTTAATAGTCAATTATTATTCGATTTTGGCAAAACAGATTTGAAAAACAATAACAAAGACGACCTGCGAAAATTTGCCGAAACCCTAAATCAATATCCAGATACGAATTTGCTCATCATTGGGCATACCGATAATGTTGGCTCCGAAACTTTCAATCAGACTTTATCCAAAAACCGAGCGAGTGCCGTTGCTACCGAATTGAAATCTTCGGGTGTGAGCAGTAACCGTATTTCGGTGAAAGGAAAAGGCGAAGACCAGCCAGCCGCTTCTAATGATTCGGAAGATAGCCGCTC
>JANNEN010000225.1:0-46102 GCA_031378715.1 Emticicia sp. | reverse complement strand
TAGTTAAAAAAGAGTTCAAAATACCGAATTTATTCGGGTACTTAAATATAAATTCCGTTGATTATTACAGCAACCGAATTTATTCGGGTTAATCGGAAAAATTGAAATTACTAAACTGTCAATATTTTAGTTCTTGCACCAGTAGTCAATTTGGTAAATGTGTTGATTATCGGCACGTTTTTTAATCACCCACCGATAATTGATAATTGATCAGAACTTACGCAAAGGTTGTTTCAAAGCCCTTATGGCTGAAATTTTGGTAATAATGATACGTTTTGACACCCCACAAAAGCCTCAGAGGGGCGAAATTCCGCCTCTCTGGGGCTTGCTTCTCTTTTTTCGGAGCATCTTTTACCAAATTTTCGCCTTTACAGGGCTTTTTGCGTAAGTCCTATTGATAATTGTTCACTGATAATTGTAAATGCTTTTTCGAGAAATCACAGGTCTGACGGACGTAAAACAGTCGCTTATTCGAGCCGTGACGAGTAATCACGTGGCTCACGCCCAGTTTTTTCATGGGTCAGAAGGTAGTGCAAATCTGGCTTTGGCCTTGGCGTACGCAACATTCATAAACTGCGAAAATAAGCAACCCGACGATGCCTGCGGTCGGTGTCCGAATTGTACAAAAATGAACAAACTGGCTCACCCTGACGTAAATTATATTTTCCCAACGGCTGGTGGAAAAACGGTACTTTCCGAAAATTTTATGACTCAATGGCGGGCTTTTGTGAAGGAAACCCCCTACGGGAATTTATCTAACTGGCTCGAACGAATTGCCATCAAGCAGGGCAATATTCCTGCCGAAGAATCACGGCAGTTGATTCAAAAATTATCACTAAAATCTTACGAAGGGGGCTATAAGATTGTGTTAATCTGGCAAGCCGAAATGTTGAATATTGCGGCAGGAAATGCTCTTCTGAAAATTTTGGAAGAACCGCCCGAACAGACACTATTTTTGTTGGTGGCTAATAGTGCCGAGAAACTCCTCACAACCATAATTTCTCGTACGCAACGTATTGCAGTACGCAACTTTTCAGACAATGAAATAATTTCTTACCTCATTGACAATCAGTCTATTACAGCCGAACGAGCCAAGCAAGTGGCGTATCTTTCGGACGGAAATCTGAATCATGCTCTCGAACTCGTCAATAAAACCGATGATAATCAGCACGCTTGGTTTGGTACTTGGATGCGAATGTGCTACGCCCTTAATATCTTGAAATTAGTTCCGATGGCTGATGATTTTGATACCAAAGGCAAAGAATACCAAAAGTCGATGCTGTTGTATGGATTGAATATTTTTCGAGAAATTTTTCTCTATCGGCACGGTGGACAAGACCTCATAAGGCTTGAAGGTGAAGAATTGGTGTTCGTTCAAAAATTTTCTAATGTGCTGAATATCAATAATTTAGAGCAAATAACAACACTCTTGGGCGAGTCACATTACCATATTGAGCGGAATGGTCGGGCAAAGATGATTTTCCTGGATATTTCGCTTGCCATTGCTCGACTGATGCGGTGAAACTGCGGGTAATATTGATTACTGGAAAGATTTTTTACACGTTACTTAGCGAACCAGAGGTTCGCCCCACAGATAAAACATGAAAATAAAAATTGGCACACGTGGCAGCAAATTGGCTCTTTGGCAGGCCTACTACGTTGAAGAAAAACTCAAAGCTCAAAGTATTGATACTGAGATAGTTATCATCGAAACCAAGGGCGATAAAATCCTCGACCGTGCTTTGTCGAAAATTGGTAGTAAGGGCGTTTTTACCGAAGAGCTGGAAGAGCAGCTACGTTTGGGTGAAATTGATATTGCTGTACATTCGGCCAAAGATTTACAGTCGGAGTTGCCCGATGATTTGGAATTAATTGCCTTCACGCAGCGGGAGCAAGTAGCCGATGTGCTGGTGAGTTTCAATAAATCCTTGTCGCTTGGCAGTGGAGAAAGGTTCATAGTCGGTACGTCTTCGACCCGCCGAGTAGCAATGCTGCGTAAATATTATCCACACATCAAGATTGTCGATATGCGAGGAAATTTGCAAACCCGTTTACGCAAACTGGAAGAAGGGCAATGTGATGCACTTTTATTGGCTTATGCGGGCGTGCATCGCATGGGCTACCACGACTTGATTATTGAGCAATTTTCTACCGATACATTTACGCCTCCCGTTGGGCAAGGCTGCGTGGCAATCGAAGTGGCGAAGAGTATTTCAGAAGATAAAAGGTTGATTATCAGGAAATTAGTAAACGATACTACAACCGAATACTGCTTACTTGCAGAGCGTGCTTACCTCCGAAAACTGCAAGGCGGCTGTTCGATACCTTCCTTTGGGTGGTGCGTGGTGGAGGGAAATAACCTAAATATGACCGCAGGAATCATCAGCCTTGATGGGCAAATGATGGTCAGGAAATACGACTCTGGTACTGCTGACGAAGCCGAAAAACTGGGCGAATCACTCGGGCAGCAAGTATTAGACGCTGGTGGAGCCGAGATTTTGATAGGGATAAGAGGTAATATTTAGCTACTTTAAACCTATGAGGTTTTCGGAAACCTCATAGGTTTTTCACTCGACAATATCTCAATCCTTCATTTCGTCCTTTATTTCTACTTCGGTCACGGCCCCGTATTTTTCTACGATCTTTTTTATCTCCGACGATTTTCCGACGATTACAAACTGCAATTTATCTTTCGGAAAGTACGTAGCAATGATTGTCTTGGCTTTTTCGAGGGTCAAACCATCAACGTTTCTCTCAAAATTATTGATAAATGCTTCATCAAAATTATACCAAAACATTTGTGTAAGTAAGCCTGCCAACTGCCCAGCGGTTTCGTAGCGGGGTGGAAACTGCCCTTTTACGTAGTTTTTTGCCGAAGCCAGCGAGTTTTTGTCGATGCCATTTTTGTGTAAATTATTCAATACTTCTAAGGTTTTATCAATGGCGGCTTCGGTGGTTTTGTTGGCCGTGAAGGTTGAAATGGCAAAAGTTCCACCGTTTTTTAAGGGGCTAAAACGGCTATTTGCTCCGTAGGTCAAGCCTGTATTTACCCGAAGTTCGTCGTTGAGCATTGAAGTAAAACGTCCGCCAAAGAGGGTATTTATGACATCAATTGCTACGTAATCGGGGTTATTTCTACTAATTCCCGATGCTCCAATATTAAAAGTTGTTTCTCGAGCATCGGCTTTATTTATCAACAAAACACGATTTCCCGTAGCTTTTTCGATTGATTTTGCGGCCAAATTCACTTGTGGTTTGGTGCTTTTTTTCCAATCCGAGAATAATTTGATGAGCATCGTTTTCATTTCGACACTATTGAAATCTCCCACCACGGCCATCGCTGAGGCTTCGGGTATGTAATTTTCTTTGTAGAAAACCTTAATATCCTCAATCGTTAGCGGACTCACCGTTGATTTTTTTCCCTGAATAATATTGCCGTACACGTGGTTTCCGTACATTAATTTATCAAAATATGCGGGCAAAACCGAGCGTGGACTCTCTTTTTGTTGGTCAAGATTGGTCAATAAACGCTTCTTTTCTTTCTCAAATTCGGCACTATCAAAACTTGGGTCGAGCAGCACTTCTTTCATAATTCCCAAAACTTTTTCTTTGTCCTTTGAAGCAAATTTTGCCGAAACTCCCGCTGATTCTTTCGAAGCATAAGTATTGACGCTCGCTCCGATGAAGTCCAATTCTTCGTCTAATTTAGCTTTTGGGTAGCTTTTAGTGCCGTGTTTGAGGGCCGTTGCCGTCAGCGAAGCAAGTCCTGCTTTGTTGGCATCGTAAATTGCTCCCGCAGGCAAAACCACCGAAATACTAATAACAGGTACTTCTTTTTGCTCCATCAAATAGACAGTTAGTCCGTTGGGGAGTTTCATTTTTTCGTACTTTGGCAACTGGTAGCCTTGGGCGAAGACAGCGATATTTTGCAAGCAAATTAATGCTGTTGCAAAGATCAATTTTTTGTATTTATTCATGTTGGTTCGAGAAAAATGTCGGTAAATAATTGATTAAATGATGTTATCAGTGCGGATATTGACACAGGCAACACTCTATTCCTCAGTATTGGCTTTCAGTACGCCCACGGTTCGGTTGCTTTTGGTGAAATACTGCTTGGCTACTTTTTTTATGTCCTCGACCGATACTTTGTTGAAGGCAGCGGGAGCGTCAAACATTTTTTTGTAGTCGCCAAAGAAAACCTCATACGTACCAATATTATTCGATTTGCCGTTGATGGTTTCGATTTGTCCATAAAACTCCATGAGTTTTTGATTCTTGATTTTCTGCAATTCGGTTTCGGTGATGCCTTCTTTTTTTATTTTTTCAATTTCTTCGTAAATGGCTTTTTCTAAATCATTTTCGTTTACTTTTTCGGCCGAAATGGCGTAAAACCCAAACAGCGTTGGGTCGAAACTTTCACCAAAATTAGTAAATACCTGCGTTGCCATTTGCTTTTTATCTACCAATGAGCTGTACAATCGAGAAGATTTTCCGCTACTCAACACATCACTCAAAATAGCCAGTGCGTAGTACGATTCGTTTTTGGTTTCGGGGATTTTATACGCAATCATGACTGCGGGTGTCGAAACATCTTTTTGTACTAATATCCGTCGTTCGCCCGTTTGTGGCGGCTCCACAATCATCACTTTGGGCGGCTCGGGCTGGGCAGCAATCGGCTCAATGTATTTTTCGGCAAGCCTTTTAATTTCGTCAAATTTTACATTTCCCGAAATCACCGTTACGCAGTTATTTGGGGCATAATAGGTCTTGAAATAACGCTCTAAGTCGGTCTGTTTCCAGTTTTTCATGTCATCTTCGTAGCCAATTACGGGCCAATGATAGGGGTGTTCCTGAAACGCCGTTGCCTGCACCGACTGCGAAAGTAACTCCCATTTTGAGTTTTCGAGGCCCGTGCTACGCTCGCTCAGTACTACGCCCCGCTCACTTTCGACCATTTTTGGGTCAATGCTGAGGGTCGCAATGCGGTCGCCTTCCAGGTCAAAAATCGTTTCGGTGGCCGACGATGGAAACCAGTTGGTATAAACCGTTACGTTTTCGGTGGTGTAGGCATTGTTTGCTCCACCATTAAATTCCATGGTGCGGTCAAACATCTTGGGGCCGTATTTCTTGGCTCCATTAAACATCATGTGTTCAAAAAAGTGTGAAAGCCCTGTGATGCCTTGGTACTCGTTGCGGCTACCAACTTTATAGAATAGATACATATTGGCGTTCGGAATGGAGTTATCTTCGATGACTAAAAACTTCATGCCATTTTTGAGCGTGAAGGTTTTTACGTCGTCTGCTTTCATTTGGGCTTTTACCGAAAGTCCAGTCAAAAGCAAAGCAGCAATAATGAGTTTTTTCATGTGCATTTTGTTTTTATAGTTGATTGATGTATAAAATGATTAAATCTCTTGGTTTGCCCTATGGAATTGAAAATAAATAAGTTGTTTAATTTCTATTCCCAAGACGAGCAAGGTTTTTTTCTTCTTCAACTTTTTTAAAATAATCTTTAAGATTTTGCGTACTGAGTTCATCTTGTTGATTTTTTGTTATTTTCATGCCTTTTTTTGTAAAAAATTGTACTACCGACGACCGAGTATGTTGAATTTTTTTGGCTATTTCACCCAAAGTAATCTTTCCGTGATTCGCCAGCATATACGCCTCTTCGTCGGCCGTAAATATTATTTTATTAAATCGATTTCTTATCGCCGCTACTTCTTCGGGAGTTCTCAAAAATCCTTTTTTTTCACATACGTACCGCACTCGATTTTGTACTATACCCAAGGCTTTACTCATTTCCATTGCGGTCATGGTACGATAATTATTCCGTAGAAAATCAACAATTTCGGGGGATTCCTCCCTTATTTCTCTTCTTTTTGTAGGTTCTACGTTTATTTTTTCGAGAAAATATATCACCAAAGGTTCAGGAATTTTGAAAAATTCTGCGAGGTCACTGATTTTGTAAGCCTTGCGGTTTCCTTTAAGAAAGTTGAGTATTTCCGATTGTTCGTCACTCGGGGGAAGACCTTTTTTACGGGCTTTCAAACCTAAGTTTACGAGATAATATTTAATCGCCGACACCGATAAGTTTAAAGCCTTTGCAAGCACAAGGATAGGAAATTTTTGGTGATTCTCCTTGATAAAAGCTATTTTTTTAGCCACAGCGTCACTCAACTTTGGTCCTCTCTTTTTCCATTCCTTCGGCTCTTTTGGTAGCTTTACTTTTGGCTCTTTTGGTAGCTTTACTTTCGGCTCTTTTGGTGGCTTTACTTTTGGCTCTTTTGGTGGCTTTACTTTTGGTTCTTTTGGCAGCTTTACTTTTGGCACTTTCGGTGGTTTTACCTTTGGTACTTTTAGTGGTTCTACCTTTAGTTCTTTCTGTGGCTTTACTTTTGGTAGTTTTGTTTTTGGTTCTTTATTCGTTTTTAGCACATCAGTTGCTGCTGATTTTGCTTCAATAAACTCGCTTGCAACTTCAATATATGGTGTAGGGGCATTTTGAATTTCGAGTACTTGTACTAATTTTTCTTTTTTAAAGAATTTTTCAAGCACTTCAATACCCTTACCAACTCGATTGGCCAACTGCTGAACAGTATATTTGTTTATATTATTTCTAACGAAGTTTTTATCGGAGGCACTCAGTTCGTTTGGACCGACGGACTTAAACTTTTTACCAGCATAGCTTCTTTTACCGATGGGGGCTATTTTTCTCATTTTTTTTGAGGTTAATTCTAAAACTTATTTTTGTAAATAATAGGTACATCTTTTGTTTACAAATATAAGAAAAAAATGCAGATATGAGTATTTCTTTTTCTATTTAGTTGTCGCAAGAACGATAAATACTTGGATTGTCTATTGATGCGTCCGATAATTAGCAATTGAAAACAAATAAGTTGTTCAAGATTTGTGCGATAAACTTTACGAAGACAATCGCAACGCGAACCGTTCAAAAAACCTCTCCATAATGAATCATAGAGAGGTTTTCTGAGGCAGGATTCGTGAACTTCACAATCAAACTGAGCAAGTTATTTATTTTCAACCCCTAACGGAGTTGTTTCGGGAAGTTAGAAGGAGATGTAATGTTTCAGAAATCGCTTAAAAACTTATCAAACCAATATCCATGACCGTATTTTCTTTTACATCAAAAGCACACTGCAAGAAGTTGGGCGGTCCCATGAGCATCGTTATGTTTGAAAATCCAAAAGGTTCGGCGGGCATTTGTCCGTTCATGTCCAAGATTTTATTGTCGTTTAGGTCTTGGTAAAGTACAATAGCGTATTTACCTTCCATCATTCCCTCAAATTTTATCGTTACCTCACCTTCCTGCGTTACCTCCGCTACGACCGATTTTATGCCGCCGCTTTGTGGAAAACTTTCCATATCGTTGGAGATAGAAGCCAGGATTTTACCCTCCCGTTTTTTGATTCCTTTTACGGTGACGGTTACGCTATATTTGCTTTGGGCAAAAGAAATATTAGCAATTAGACCAAAAATAGTGGCAAAAATAATAGTTTTTACAAGCGTTTTCATTTTGAATGTTGTTTATGTTTTGTGTTTTTGAATGATACAAATGTAGTACAAGGTTTTATCTCGAGCCAAACCAAAGGGCTAATCGGCAAGCCTTTGGGGAGTTTGACAATAGTTTTGGACTTTTGACTTTCGATTGAAAGATGACAAAGCGTTTTTTGCACTACCGTAAATCAACTACGGTAGTTTTATTTTGATTATCTTTGCCAAAAAATAGCCCAAATGAGCTTTTTGGTTACACGGCATTTTCATAAAAACATTTACCAATCGAATAGCACACTGATGACACAGATTAAACTGATCTTCACAGAATAATCTAATAAAAAATCAGCGTAAATCAGTTTAATCTGTGTCATCAGTGTTCAAATATTTTTTTATGAAAATGCCGTCTTTTTGGTTACGTCTAATTCGGCAATTTTAACAGCAAAAAAGTAAACAATAGAAAATTTTGATGGAAGTAAACCAAATTTTTGATGCCTTCGATCACCTTCGTGTGCTGATTGTGGGCGATGTGATGATTGACTCGTATATCTTCGGAAAAGTAGAGCGGATTTCGCCCGAAGCACCCATTCCCGTTGTGAATGTAAAGCGTAAAGAAATCCGTTTGGGTGGAGCAGGAAACGTGGCTATGAATATAAAGTCACTTGGCGGAACGCCTATTCTATGCTCGGTAGTGGGCAATGACTCCGACGCTGACGATTTACTTAAACTCCTGACTGACAACGACTTACCGACCGAAGGTATCATCAAAAGTAGCAATCGTATCACGACCGTGAAGCAACGAGTGCTGGCTGGCTCACAGCATATAGTCAGGATTGATTCCGAAATGGACGGAGCAATTAATGCCAACGAACGCCAGCAACTCACCGAAAAAATAAAAATATTGGCGGTTTCGTGCGATGTGATTATCTTTGAGGATTACGACAAAGGAACGCTCGACCTCGATAGTATTCAGGCAATAGTCGGGTTTGCCACGGCAAATAATATTCCAACGATTGTTGATCCAAAGAAACGAAATTTCTTGCATTACCGAGGAGTTGATGTTTTTAAGCCTAACCTCAAAGAGTTGAAAGAAGGGCTAAAAATAGATTTTGATGCTAAAAATCTTGACGAAGTACGGGCTGCTGTTGCCTCAGCCAAGGGTATCTTGGGCGTAAATGGACTGTTCTTGACACTTTCCGAACACGGAGTTTTGATTGATTTTGCTGGCGAAATTCATCATATTCCTGCTCATCTGCGAAGCATTACCGATGTGTCGGGGGCGGGAGATACCGTGGTGAGTATTGCGGCGATGTGCTTGGCACTGAAACTTTCGCCCAAGGAAATCGCCGAAATGTCGAATCTGGGTGGTGGCTTGGTGTGCGAGTACGTAGGCGTAGTACCGATTGAAAAAGAAAAACTAAAAGCTGAATATCAGAAAAATAGGGCGTAAAAAAAGCACCCAAATTTTCAATATTTTACTGAAAAGTTGCGGTGCTAAAAATTCTGATTGTTGGCAAATTTATGGCTATTTAAGCTACAATTCATCTGTCTGAATTATTTTGTTGCGGGTCGGTAAGGCAGCGTTAATTTGCCTTTTTTGTTTAACGAATAAACTACAACCCCAACCGCCACGGCGGCTAATCCGAATAATACTCCCTTTTTCATCGTCGTATAATGTTTAAATTGTGTTCGTTTGAATTTCTGTACAGCTAAGTAACGAAAAAAAATAATCTTTCGTACAACAAGTACTTAAAAATTACTTAAAAATTTATTTTACGGTAAAAAACTTTTTTTCAATCTATTAATTTTATAGACAAATCGTTGAAAAGCTGAATGCCTGCACAAATCTATTGTTTTGGTTTGAATAAATATAATTATTCTAACAAATCTTATCAAGCGGTTATTTTTTATGTCAAAACAATCCTTTAAGGCAATTTTAAGATTAGCAAATACCGCACCAAAATCACAATGGTTTTTTGAATAAAGCAATAATAGACGCACTGAGCAAATTTGCACATTAATTTATTTGCTTTACTTTTATCACATTGAATACATCTGTACATTCATAAATATTACCAAATTTTGAGCCAAAATAAAAATATCGGATTAGTTATGCGTTCGACGGGTTCGTGGTACGACGTTCGTGCCGACGATGGTAGCATCATGCAATGTCGGCTAAAAGGTAAGTTCAAAATCATGGGCTTGAAAGTAACCAACCCCATTGCCGTTGGCGATAAGGTTGTGTATGAAATGGAAGATGAAAACCGTAATGCGGGCATTATTAGTGATATTCTGCCTCGTGAAAATTACATCATTCGGCAGTCGGTGCATAAAACCGCCCACGGGCATTTGCTGGCCACTAACCTCGACCAAGCGGTGATGATTGCAACACTCAATTTCCCTCGTACGTCGTTGGGTTTTATTGACCGATTTCTGGTGGCGGCCGAGTCATTCCGAATCCCGACAGTGCTGATTTTCAACAAGTTGGATTTACTCAACGCCGAACAAATTGCTTATCAGCATGAGCTGACGGAGCTTTACGAAAGCCTCAATTATAAATGTATCTTTACATCGGCCACCGAAGGCACGGGCGTTGATGATTTTTTTAATGTGCTGAAAGGAAAAGTTTCGTTACTTTCGGGACATTCGGGCGTGGGAAAATCGACCTTAGTCAATGCCATTGCTCCCGATTTGGATTTGCGTACATCGGAGGTTTCGACTTTTGCCAATAAGGGCGTGCATACCACAACCTTTGCCGAAATGTTTGAGATTGACCACGAAACCTTCATCATTGATTCGCCAGGAATAAAGGAATTAGGCCTTGCTGATATCGAAAAAGAGGAAATCGGGCATTATTTTCCCGAAATATTAGCTTTGTTGAACGAGTGCCGTTTTCATAATTGCTTGCATCTCGACGAGCCAAACTGTGCCATCAAAGAAGCCGTGACAGCAGGGGAAATCGCACAAAGCCGCTATTTTAGTTACCTCAGCATGATGGACGGTGGCGATAATCGGAAGTGACTTTTCAATTATCAATGAACAATTATCAACTACCATAGCTTTAAAATTTTGACAGGTGGGCTGGGGTTTATCACAGCATTTTGCACGATAGGATAAATTTTAAAGAGATAAACAGTTTGCTAATTCATAATTGTTCATTGAAAATTGTTAATTGATACCCTCCTTCCATCACCAAAAAACCTCATTTTAAATAAATATCATTTTCGAGAGATATTTATTCGTGTTGTTTTGTTAAAAATCGTAATTTTGTCCTGACTATAACCTAAGGTCTATGGAAGAAGAAGAAATTGTTGAAGTAGTAGTAGCACGATATTCAGAAAAAGAAAAATACGTAGTTTTTGATAAAGAGTTTATGCCCCACATAGACTCCATGTATAACTTTGCCTTTCGACTAACAAACGACGAAGACGACGCCAATGACTTGGTGCAGGATACTTATTTGAAGGCCTTTCGGTTCATCAATTCATTTGAGCGAGGAACAAACGCAAAAGCATGGCTGTTTAGAATCTTGAAAAATAGTTTCATCAACGACTACCGCAAGAAAAGCAAAGAACCCTCGAAGGTAGATTACCAAGAAGTTGAAACGACCTATAATTCGACAGAAGATGCCGAAATGGACGCTACAACCGACTTGCGTACCGAAACCGTGCAAGACATGATTGGCGATGAGGTGGCTAATGCCCTCAATAGTTTGCCCGTCGATTTCCGAACGGTCATTATCCTGTGTGACATCGAAGGCTTTACGTACGAAGAAATGGCCAAGATTTTGGATATTCCCATCGGAACGGTTCGCTCACGTTTGCACCGAGCCAGAAATCTCCTCAAAGACAAACTCAAAGACTACGCCGCTTCGATGGGCTACAAAACCATAGTAGCAGAAGACGAAGAAAATTGATTACTATCCACCCAAATGAACAAAAATCTTCGCATTACTGTTATTGATTTGCTTTGGAGTAGAAACTAACCGACAAAGTACTGATTTTTAGGAAAATAATTATTTAAGACCTTGCCCGAACAAAACTAAGATTGTTCCTATAATATTTAAGATAATGAAGCAAAAGTGTGAAAATCAGCAGAAGTGCATGAAGATGATACAAGCCGTACTCGATGGTTCGGCCACTGCTGAGGAAGTAGAGCATTTCAAGCAAAACATGGAAGCCTGTATGCCTTGCATCGAAACTTACAAATTAGAGAAAAGTATGAAAGAAGCGATGCAGATGAAAGTAGAAAAAAAATGCTGCCCGCAGTCGATAATCGTAGATATTAGAGCCAAAATCGGCATGGCATTTCTTTTATTGAGCTTTATATTTGTCGAGATAAAACTCTATTATGTTTGGTTTGGTTGTTAAGAAAAATACAGAGAAATATAAAAAAAGCCACCAAACGTAAGGGTTTGATGGCTTTTTTGGTTTAAGTCAATTATATATCACTATTTTCTTTTTCGTATCCTTCGTAATAATAGGATTGTTCGATACCCTTAAAAATAATTTCTTGATTGTCTATCTCATTAGTCAAATTAGCGATGAGTAAGGTTCTCAATTCCAAATCGTTGATAGGGCTTCTCTCCATAGCCTGCAAGTAAAGTTCTTTGCTAATAAACTGCCAATTTACTACTTTTTTTAGTCTTATTTTCAACAGCATATCCAGCCATATTCGCATCGTTCGCCCGTTGCCCTCCATGAAAGGATGAGCGATGTTCATCTCTACATATTTACTAATAATCTCTTCGAAAGTATTTTCTGGCATTTGCTCAATTTTTACCAAAATTTCTTTCAAGTACAAGGCATTTGCAAATCTAAAACCACCTTTTGAGATATTCATTGTTCGTATTTTTCCAGCAAAATCATATAAATTCTTAAACAAGTAGGTATGAATTTGCTGCAAACCTTTGGTTTTACCAACCTTTATCTTGTTTATATCACCCGTTTCAAACAAGCGATATGCGTTTTCTAAACTTTTCTTATCTATATTTTTCACGTTCCTAAAAGACGTTTATCCGAGTTTATCTAAAAAGGATTACTATAAAACACAAACTTATTGGCAGTTTCCCATTCGTTTATCCATTTGGTTTTGACGGTTTTATCAAAATAATCATTGGCCGAAATATTATTGGGCAATAATGCCTCATTTTTTGCCAAAAGCCGCACGGGAACTAACGAAACCCCGTTTTGAATCGCAATACTGACTCGCTTGTGTCCATCAAGAATGGCCCATTTGCCTCTTTTTTCAAAAACATTTATCGGATAATCGGACGAAGGCGAAGTAAGATTTATTTGGTCTTTCAAGTCAATAAAATCATCGTTGATGGTTTCGTTTATGTCTTGGGTCGGAAATAAAATCTTAGGATTGCACCAGATTACACCTTTCTGAAAATCCTCTTGTTTGATGATTTTAATGATAAATCGGGCAATGCTAATGGTTTTTAGTTCGGTCGTATTGAGTGTTAAGTCAAAGTTTTTATAATCAGCACAATCGGCACCGTATTCTTTCAAAAAACGCTTGTTTTCGCTGCCTTTTCGGGCCATAACGGCGTTCATGGTTTCTTGGAGCGTGGCGTAAGTGGTTTCGTTGATGCGGGTAGAGTCGCTCATAATCCGCTTGGCGGCCACTTCAATATCAATCAAAAAATATAATTTTATCGACGACGGAATAAAAAACCAGCCCAAACGAGAGTCCACCACAAAATCTTTATCCAAATCATTCAAGGCTCGGAGGTTGTCATCAATTTCTTGGTCGATGGCCTTGTTGGTATCGGCCAGATTGTTGAGTTCGAGGGTGGTCATGTTGTACCTGTGGGCAATTTCTCGCTGAATCGCCCCCGTAGAAAGGTATTTGAGGTTGAGTTCTTCTGACAAAATCTTGGCTATCGTGCTTTTGCCACTTCCCAAGTCACCCGTTATCGTAATTTTCATAAAGAAATTCGGTGTTTTTTTTAAAATTTGACAAAATTATTCTTTTATTCTCATTTTCACCCCATTGAGTAATAATATTCAGTATTTTTGGGGTAAAAGTTGATAAAAAATGAAAATTGGTTTATTTTTCGGGTCATTCAATCCGATTCACGTTGGGCATTTGATTATTGCCAACACGATGGCAAATTGCACAGACTTGGAGCAGGTTTGGTTTGTGGTGTCGCCCCAAAATCCATTCAAGAAAAATAAAAGTTTGCTACACGAATTTGACCGCCTAACGATGGTCGAAAAAGCAATTTCGGATAATTATCGTTTGAAAACCAGCGATATTGAGTTTTCAATGCCCAAGCCGAGTTATACGATCGATACCCTCACGAAACTCGCCGAACGGCACCCCAACCATGAATTTAAGCTCATCATGGGCGAGGATAATTTGGTGCAGTTCGAAAACTGGAAAAACTATGACAAGATTCTCGAATACTACGAATTGTACGTTTATCCACGTCCCAACACGCCCGTGCATAACTTCAAGGCACACCCAAAAGTGAAGTTTATAGAAGCTCCAATGCTTGATATTTCGGCAACTTTTATTCGTAATGCTATCAAAGACGGCAAGCCGATTCGTTACATGGTGTCTGATGTGGTGGAGGAATATATCGGCTGGAAGAAATTTTATTTGTGAAATGTAGAGAAAGTGTGGCATACCTCAATGGGTATGCAACATCTAATGTCCCAGTAAAGCATCATTTATCAATTTACTGAGCCTATTTTAAATCGGTTCGCTATGTGAAAGCTATTAGATAATATATAAATTTTCGGGGATTTCTTCAAAAAAGGGCTCTTCAAAAATTGCCATTGTAATAATGTAACTTCTTGCCTGCTCCCATATCTGTCTGCTTTGACTTTTTGTTAATTCTTCACTATCCTTACCACCCATGTACCATCTTAAAGAACAATGCCAATAATTTTCAACCAATGGTGTATGCAAAACTTTGGATACAACTTTATCTGACATAATTATACCATTGAAATGGTCAATTTTTAAAAAGAAATACCACTCACATTTTATTTGCTCAATTAAATCAGAAGGAAGTGTTTTACCTAACAAATTTGTGGAATAATCCCTTATGTGGCTGGTTTGTTTAGCAACAAATTCAGATTTCAGTCGTCCAAATTCATCTTTTATATCTTTTGATGAAACTCCTCTAACTAAATAATATGCACCTTCCCCATTTCGTATTTTAGAGAAGTCAATCTGGCTAATATAGTTTTCTTGCTTTTGTAGTCTTTCCACACTAAACTATTTTTTAGCAGTTTATTAATTCTAAAAAAACTTTATCCAACTCGCCATGAAAGTTAGAAATATACTTTTTGTCCACATAAACATTTAAAAAACATTCATAACCACATGGAATTTCATCATCAAAATAAATAGCTAAAAAGTAGCTTCTATTATTGAAATTAGCCTTGACAAGGAGGCTGTCTTCTGGCGTTTTCTCAAAAGCAATTTTATCTGATTGGGTTAAAACTAAAAAGGATACTAAATTGGTTACGATTTT
This sequence comes from Emticicia sp., assembly GCA_031378715.1. Taxonomy (GTDB): domain Bacteria; phylum Bacteroidota; class Bacteroidia; order Cytophagales; family Spirosomataceae; genus Emticicia. The sequence continues at coordinate 31,098 of JANNEN010000225.1, read as the reverse complement.
CTGTTTTAAGTTTAAGTCAATTTGGCTATCATTTAGTAATTTACTAAGCTCATCTGTATATTTTATCGTCTTCTTTATATTTTCGCTTGATTGCTGTATAAACAAAGCATCATTTTTGGACAATATGCTATTCTTACGAAAATTATTTTCATAAAACACGATTGCTGGTGGCGGTTGTGGTATTACAAACATATTAATAAATCGGATTTAATGTCGAAAGAAAAGATTCTTTCAGGAGCGAGAAAAAAATATTTTTCTCAACTTCGTGAATTTCATTAACTACTTTAACTAATTCATCTATTGAGCTTATATTAGGTTTTTGAATTACATCAATATCAATTATTGAACCTAACTTAGGGGTTTCGTTTTTAGAATTGACTATGATGCTACCACTTATCAAATTCAAAATAATTGTATTATTATTGTTTGAAAATTCAAATCTGGATTGTCCTTTAAAGTCTGTTTTAACAAATGCTAAATTAATGTTTGCGTTAATATGATCATAAATCATAATTTCATCGAAGTTACTGATATACCTCACTCCAATTTGATTAATTTTATTGATTATATTTGATTCAAAAATAGGGGACATATACTTTTTGATATTTTGTACGTAAATATCCCAGCCTTTATATCCATCAACTAAATCAAAAGTAATAGTATTATCTTGAATTAAAATTGTGAAATTTTTATCGTTAGTTACTATTATTGGTGTAGCTTCCTCAATTCCTATAATTTTCCCATTAGAAATAATAGGTGTTCTTGAAGCCATAAACTGTACTTCTTTGTTAAAAATTTGGTGAAAGTAACCCAAAATAGCTCCAGATGGCAAATTTGATTCAAAATGTATTTGAACCATTGCGTTTTTAAGTCTATCATTAATTTTCCTTGGGATTTTCATTTTGAACAATATGTAGTTTCAATGCAAAATAACTACAAATATTACAATATGTATAATCAAATGGGTATATTTTTTGTTCAGTATGTAAAAAGTTTTCAAGCGTTGATGCTACCTTTATTTCTACAAATTTCTCTTTTTGATTTCCTCCGCAATTTCTTTCTGCTCTTTTTTATTCAAATAATAAGCAATCGGAAAGACGAAAAGAAAAGGAAGCAAGGGTTTGTAGTGTAAATTGCCTTTTCCGCCCGTAGCGGCATCAGCTCCAAAGTAATAACCAAAAATAAAACACGCAAACAAAAATACAACAAGTAGTAATGCTGTGAGGTAGGTCAGCGTTGTTTTGTTGGTGCTTTGTTTTTTGAGGAGTTGCTCATCAGTTAATGCTGAGTATTCGTTGTTTTCCATAAAGTTTGTTTGTAGATGTGCCTATTATTTATCAATCTGCCCAGCCAGAACCGCAATTCCTTCCGTAAAGCTAAGTGGCTGATAACCAAGTATTTGGTTTGATTTTGATAAATCAAATCCCGTGCGTGGCGGACGTTTGGCGGGCTGCGAGAATGTCGTAGAGTCGGCCTGCGAAATCAGCGATTTGTCCAAACCAAAATAATTGGCCGTCATTATCGCCATTTCGTAGGGGGTCAAAAAATCTTTTCCTGAAATATTAAAAATACCCTCGGCTTCTTGCTCCGCAATCAAGGCACAGCCCTTGGCCAAATCTTCGGCCAACGTGGGTGTACGCCATTGGTCGGTAACAACTTTTATATTCTTGCCTTCTTCGAGCGATTTTTTTACCCACAAAATAATATTCGTGCGGCTCATGTCGTGGGCAATGCCATAAACCAAAACCGTTCGGGCAATACCCCAACGGAGGCTACTATGTGTAACTAATTTTTCGGCGGCAAACTTGCTCCAACCATAAAAACTTATTGGGTTGGCTTCGGCATCTTCTCGGTAGGGGCCAGCTTTGCCGTCGAATATAAAATCGGTGGAAACGTGCAGCAAAAAGCAGTCAATCTTGGCACAAGCCTCAACTAAATATTCTACCGAAAGTACATTTTGGGCCCAACAGGCGGTTTTCTCGCTTTCGCACTGATCAACATTCGTCATGGCCGCCGTATGAATAATCACATCGGGTTTGACGTTTGCCACAACCGCTTGCACTTGCTCAGAGTCAGTAATATCCATCGAATTATATACGTAACCATCGGTAAAAGGCAAGCGATTTTCGCCACGAGCGGTCGCAATTATTTGTACGTTTTCGGTATTGAGGAGTAACTCAACAAGTTTTTGGCCAAGCAAACCATTGGAGCCTGTAAGTAAAATTTTTTTCATTGATATTTTTTCAAGTCCTCTCAATCGGGCGGTTCGACGGATTTAGGTGGGGCTGTTTCAAAAGCCCTCCCCTCTGGGGCAATGCTGTCAATTTAAGGTCTTTAAATAGTTTCAAAATTTAATTAATCTCGGTTTCAACGCTGGCAGGGTTCCAAACCCTGCCAGCATTAGCGTAGGTAAATTCCTTAAATTGACAGCATTTCCTTTGGGGAGGGTGAGGCTTTAATACTGATACCCGTACAACTTACTAATTTTTTTCTTCCGCATTTTCTTGACCATCATACTCATTTTTATATCTTCTCTTGGTCGGTCGGCGGCATCTTTTGGTAGCTTGGCGATGGTTTCAATCATGTCAAGGTTATCAATGGCTTCGCCAAAAACGGTGTATTTATTATCAAGTCGGGGAGTACCGCCCAAAATCATGTATTCGGCACGCTGTTGGGTGGTGTAAGTCATGCCGTTTTGTTGGGCAGCAACCGTTATTTCGTCATCGGTTAGTTTTTTACCATGCACAATATAAAACTGGCATGCACTCGATTTTTTTTCGGCATTACCATCACGGGCGGCCGCCAAAGCACCTTTTCGATGAACGTGGTTGGGCTTAAACTCATACGGAATACGTTCCAAATCTCCACCACCGTTGCCGAGTTTTTCGCCCGTTTTGGCAGTTTTGGAGTTTGGGTCGCCGCCCTGAATCATAAAGCCCTCAATGATGCGATGGAATAGCAAGCTATCATAAAATTTTTGATTGACGAGCTTAATAAAATTTGCTTTGTGGAGCGGAGTATCATCAAACAAGATGAGGTGCATTTTGCCGTATTTAGTCGAAAGCGTAACTAAATAATCTTTCTTAGATTTCTTTTGGGCGAAAGATAAAACGCTGATTGTCAATAAGATACAAACAAGAAAATATTTTTTCATACAAATATATTTTTAGAAAAAAAGCAACAGATGGTGTCACAAATCTATTTCGGCAGATTTGGTTTTGGCATTAAAGAGAAAGGTTTTTTTATTGCCCATGTAAAGTAAATTCACCAAATTAGTTTGGTCGTCGAACAACTCCTGCATGAGGCTATTGTACAAAATATTGCCCTTAAAGTTCTGACTATTAGGTACTTCCACATAAATCCACGTGGCATCGCCCTCTGCTTCTTTGCCCAAAACATTGAGTGGTCGCTTTTGTTTTTGGGGCGTAATAATACCAAAATGTTGCTGGATATATTTACTCAAAACCACCGCACTATTATCAGCCTTGCCACTAAGGGTTATTTTCTGACCGTTATTGGCTTTTGTGAGGGCAGTTTCCAAATCATCGGTAAACATTCGGATACTTATTTCTAATGATTTTTCTTTGGTATTATACTGAATTTCGGTCAAGGAGGTATGGAAGGCGTGAATAGTTCCAGCCCCCCCCGCCCCCGATGGGGGAGCTTCTTTTTCTACTTTCTTAAAAGAAAGTAGGCTTACAGTGGCAAAAAATATTACGTATATCCTTATCATTTTAAAAAGTTCCCCCATCGGGGGTTAGGGGGCTGGTTTACCTAAAAATCGCCTTAAAAGTATCATTGAAAAGTACGAGTATCATCAGAGCCAAAAGAATGAAAGTACCCGCTTGTTGGGTACGCTCCATGAATTTCTCGGAAGGTTTGCGGCGGGTAATCATCTCGTAGAGCAGTACCAGCACGTGACCGCCATCAAGGGCAGGAATCGGGAGAGCATTCATAAATGCCAAACCCATTGATAGTAAGCCTGTTAAGCCCCAAAACCTTTCCCAGTCCCAGTATTTACCGTACATTTGGGCTAATCCAACGGGACCGCTTACGGCATTTCCTGCCGAGATATGTCCCTTGAAAATTCGTCCGAAACCTTGTATTTGGTTGGGAATAACCGAGAGTGCATCTTTCGCTCCCGTAATAAATGATTCACCGAAAGATAAACTACGCTTACTCGTAACGAGCATAATATCCGAAGCAAAACCAATCGTTCCTTCCTCCGTAACGGTCGGACTTATTTTAAGCGTTTGCGTACCTCGCTCCACCGTTAGGTTTACTTTTTTGCCCGCTTGCTTTTTTATAATGGCCTGAAATTCTTGGAAAGAAGTAATCACAGTGCTGTCAAATTTCGTGATTTTATCGCCCTTTTTCAGACCTGCGGCTTCGGCGGGCATTCCTTTGGTTACTTCGCCGACCTTGAAGGGCAAAATTGGATCCATGAAAGGAACTTTGCTCGCCACTTGGTCAATCAAATCATTCGGCACGGGAATTTCTTTCTGCACACCGTTTCTTTCAATCGTAAAGTTGGTGTTTTCTTGCATCAAAGCCGCCCGCACTTCACCCGATGATTCGTAATCTTGTCCGTTTACTTTGATGATTTTATCGCCCGTTTTTATGCCAATTTCTTGGGCAAGTGGGTGGGCATAAAACCCTAATTTATTTACTTCGGCTTTTGAGTAATACTCTTCGCCCCAGTAGAATTTTACGCCCCAAAAAATCAAAATTCCGAGAATAACGTTTACGATAATTCCACCGAGCATCACGAAAAGGCGTTGCCAGGCGGGTTTTGAGCGAAATTCGTAGGGTTCGGGCGTAGAAGCGAGCTGCGAGGCATCTTTGGTTTCGTCAATCATGCCCGCAATGTCCACGTAGCCACCCAACGGAAACCAACCCAAACCGTATTCGGTATCGCCGCTTTTCTTTTTCCACAGAGCAAAATTTAGCACGTTGGGTAATGGAAAAAGGAAATCGAAGAAAATATAAAATTTATTGACTCTAATGCCGAACATTCGAGCAAAAATAAAGTGTCCAAACTCGTGTAATCCGACTAAGATAGTCAATGCCAGCAAGAGCTGACCAATCATTGTTAAAATTGCCATTAGAGAACTGATTTGTTTTGATTCAGAAAAGTCGATAGTTCATAGACGATGGTCAGTAGATTACCACGTGAATAACTATTTCGGTCTTCTGTTTTTTTTGATTATTAAATTATTTTTAAAAGCTATCGACCATCGTCTGCGGACTATGGACTAAATTTCACTCCAACACCACCGTACCTTCCAAATAATCGGCGGCGATATTTGGGTCATTGACCGACCACATACCTATATATGAACGATAAGGAAACAAAAAACGATTGTCGTTGATTGAAAAAAGAATTTTCTTTCGGTACTCGGCCAGCGTTTCCATGCCATTTTGCAAACGCATTTCGTTGATTCTTTGTTCATCAACTTGGTCAATTTGTCGAAAAACCCACTTATTGAGTTTCGCAGCAAAGGGTTTTCCTTGCATTTTGAGCGATTCGTCGGTCAGAATTTTGAATACGTGGCGGGCAAAAAACACGTCATTAGCATTGATTGTGGCCATGATGTGGGTGGCAGTGTGGGGTGATATTTTGCCCGTACGGACAGCCGCAAGCAGATAGTTTGAAAAATTAACTGTCTGATTATCAGGTGTTTGTCGGCGAATAACTCCATAAAATGGATACTGAATCACGGGTGTTCCGCCTTCGCCACAGCCAATCGTTTCTTCGTTTGGGAAGCCGTACCGATCAATAATATAATCTAATTCGGAAGCATTTTGGCGGTCGATTTTTATGATTGTATCGGCAAAAGTTTGGGTATCCCGAATCCGAAACCATTGGTCACGCTCCACGATTTTGGCCAGTTTATCTTTGATATTTTTATTGACTTTTAGGTCGAAAGCCCGCTTTTTTGCCAAATAATCTTTCTCAAAATTACGCCAGTTTGGGTCTTGCTGAATACCAATAAAAGCTGATTCGTCTTTAATAAAATCAAGACTAATGCCCTTTGCGGCCACTTCGAGCAAATATTTGTAGGTATTTGTAGCATCGCCCAAGTAAGTAGCACACACGGCGGCATTGAAATAATCTTTCATGAAGCCCCGAGGTACGGCCACGAACGCCTTTTGGTAGTTTTCGAGGGCATCTTTGTATTTTCCATCAACGACCAGCGATTCGGCATTATTTATGGCAGGATAATAAACTTTTACGAAATTTACCTCTTGTGCAATAGCCAATCGGGCAACAAAACTGAGCAACAAGACAACAAGAAATCTCATAGAAACGAATAATTGATTTTAAAATTTGGTTGTATATCTGATTTACAAACGAATATACACTCAAAATTAACATAAATTCAAGCAAAAAGAACGAATTTTATTCAAAAATTTGTTGTCAAGAAAAGGAAATTTAAGATTTTGCATGAAAAAGCCGCAGGTGAAAAATAATCCTGTAAATCTTAAAATCCTCTAAATCCTGTAATACGTTTGTGTTATGAATGAATTAGAATACAATATAATTATTATTGGTGGTGGCCCGATTGGACTCGCTTGCGGCATTGAAGCCCAAAAAGCGGGACTGAAATATTTGATTTTAGAAAAAGGGTGTTTGGTAAATTCGATTTACAATTATCCTGTAAACATGACTTTTTTTAGCACTTCCGAGAGGCTTGAAATTGGTGATGTGCCTTTTGTATCGAATAATGCCAAGCCAACCCGTAGCGAAGCCTTGGAGTATTATCGCCGAGTAACAACGCATAAACACTTGACTATCAGGCTTTTTGAGGAAGTTTTGGAGGTGAAGCCCCGAAGCGTCGGTCGCCCTACCCCCCAGTGGGGGAACTTTAACTATGAAGTCGCAACGAACAAGGGGAAATATTTGACAAAAAATATTGTTGTTGCTTCGGGGTTTTATGATATTCCGCAAAAATTGGGCGTTGTGGGCGAAGATTTGCCGAAGGTAACGCATTATTATAAAGACCCACACTTTTATGCTTTTCAGAAAGTTGTGGTGGTGGGAGCGAATAATTCGGCCGTTGATGCGGCTCTCGAAACATGGCGAAAAGGAGCTGACGTTACGATGATTATTCGGGGCAGTGAAGTGGGCAGTCGAGTAAAATATTGGGCAAAACCCGACATCGAAAATCGTATAAAAGAAGGTTCGATAAAGGCGTATTTTAATGCTGAAATTGTCGAAATACTTGATAACCAAGTGATTATAAAAACACAAGCAGGTTTTGAAACGATAGAAAACGATTGGGTGATTTCGATGACGGGCTACCAACCGAACTTAAATTTCTTGAAAAAAATCGGTATAAATCTCTCGCCCGACCAAATCATGAAACCCCAATACGACGAAAATAGTATGGAAACAAACCTACCAAATGTATATCTGGCAGGTGTGATTTGTGGCGGTATGAACACCCACAGTTTGTTTATCGAAAATTCACGTGTACACGCCGAGCGGATTATTGGGAGGATTTTAGCTGCGGTTTAATAACTGTTTTCGTTACGAACTTCCTGCCAAAACTCATCTTCGTTGATTTTTGCATTAGGATTTTCAGTCAGTTTTTTGCGGTACATTTTTATTTGCTTGATAAACATTCGCATCGAAGATGCAGAGATATGATTTTTTTCTATTTCGTCAATATCAATCAGATCATAGTAATTAATCCATTCGTCGTCAATCAAAATTTCCATCAAGGGATTGGGCAAATACTGCCCCAAACGTAGCCTGACAAACAATTTTTTGTTGTATTTGTCTTCTCGATTGACTTCATTTTTTGATAAAATACTCGAAATATACGACCGAACGTGGCGATAAGTCGGAATAACCTGGGGAGAAAGTCCACTAAAAAAATCAATCAAATCTTGTGCTTGAAACGTTGGCGGCCCAGACCAGTAGCGTCCGTTTATGGCTGCCGAGCGAGCTATAATATGATTTCGTAAAATGGAAATCATGTAAGAAAGCATCAAAAATTCGGCCTGGTGGCTATCCAATTTTATCAAACGATTGTCGATTCTGACCTTCAAACTTTCATTTTTTAGCTGCGGATAAAAGCGATTGACAAGCGTTTGCTTAAATTTTTTGTCTTGATAAGCCTTCAAAAGTGTGAGTTGCAGGGCGTTTCTGCCATAGTTATCGGTCAAATCGGTTTTCGCTCCATTTTCAATCAAATAAGAGGCAATTTGCACCGATTCATAAGAAACTGCCATCATAAAAGGCGTAAGATTCAACTCATTTCGAAAATCTAAACCATATCTTTGGAGTTTTGGCTGCAAAATTTTTACATTATCTTGTAAATATTCTGCATAAGTTCGCTTCAAAAGTCCCGCCCCATCTTGTTGCCAGCGGTCGGCAGGTCGGTATTTTAGGTCAGAAAGTTTTGTAAAATACCCAACTTCATTGTAATACAAGGCATAACTGAACAAGCGGTCTTTGGCTTTTTTGTTAAAATTTACGGGGTCAAGGGCTTGAGCGATACACTTCTGCAAATCCAAACGGTTTAAAACCTCCCACGGAACGGGCTGAAATTGCAAAATATCCTTACGAATCGCATCGGCTTGCTCTTGTTTTCCTTGTAATTCTAAGCGGCGAGCCTCTTTTTGCCAATCTTCTTTGCTCGACGTTTGCTCTTGCATCGAAACCTGTTGCTTGAAGTTAGTCAAATCCAATAAAGCCAACAAATCGTGCTTTTTCTGGGTTTCGACAACGTACAAATTATTGACCGCACGAGTCATGGCAACGTAGAGCGAATTGATATAAAACTTATATTCGTCCAGTGATTTATCTGACTTGTCTTTTCCTCTCGAATATTTGAGCGATTCCGCCGAAATATCTTCTTTATTTACGCCCGCCGTGATTTCTCGAAACTCTTTTTCATTGCCCGAAATCAAATCAAAAAGTACCACGTTTTCATATTCCAAGCCTTTTGCTTCTTGTACTGAAAAGAGTAATGGCGTTTGAAAAAACTGTCGGGCGGCGGGTTTATCTTCATTGCGTAGCACCAGAACCGCAAATTTTGTCGAGCGTTTGGTTCGATTATTCAAATCTGCCTTGATTTTTGGTAGGTTTTCATAAAAACTCACCTCGCCCTGATGCTTGGAGTTTGACTCAACCAAATAGGTACTTTCCTTATCAATTGAACCAAAACGGGCATTTTTGATGAGCAGCAGTTGGTTAGCAATCTTAGTAACTTCGGGCGTATTTCGGTAGTTGGTAGCCAGCACCCGAATGATGTTTCCTTTCAGCTCCGCCTTGTAGAAAAGTGTTTTTACTTGCGACCAAGAAAAGAAATTTGGATGCACGATTTGGTTAGAATCGCCACAAAGAATAAAGTTTGTTTGAATGTGTAAAGCCTTGATAATGAGCGATAATTGCACGTTTGTAATGTCTTGCACCTCATCAACGACGATATAATCGTACTCACTTTTGATTTTTGAAAGGTACTGAAACGACACAATATTGGCATCAAAATAATCGCCCTCGGCCAGAAATTCTAAGTATTTTTGAAACAAATCATAAATCAAAGGCCGCTCAAGGCTCGGAAAAATAGATTGTTTGATGCCCAAATTTAGGTAATCGTCTTTGCTCAAATATGGTTTATCAACGACCGAACCCGTGATAACGCCCTTAAATTCTTCAAAAATTTTGTAGGCATCTTTTATCTTGTGACTGACTTTGTACCGCCAAATCCATTTTTCAAAATTTCTGAAATCAACTTCCTTGCCTTTCGGAACTTCGATTGTTGATAAATATTCAAAAAACGACAAAAATTCAACCTCTTGTTTGGTATTTTCGTAGCCAAATGAATAGTAAATATTGCGTGCGTTTTCGACCAAAAACGGAGAAAGTGTGGTATAAAGCACTTTTCCATGAAGGTTTTTGATTTTTTCTAAGGTCAAAGCAGTTTTTCCGCTTCCTGCCGAACCAATGATGATGATAGGTGAAGGCAGATTCAGAATTTCCTCTTGGTTTTCGTCGAAAGAAAGAATTTTATCCAAAAGGTTGAAAGTACGTTTTTTAGGGTTTGGGTTGATGAACGAAAGTGAGGTTATTTCTTCGGTTTTCAGGGTTTCGATGTCATTCGAGAGCGGAATGAGCTTGGTTTCATCAACGATTGCTCCATTCAAAAACCTTGAATTGGCGTAGTCATGGTTGAAGATAATTTCGAGAAATAACAAATATTTTTTTCCATCATATTTTCCGATTTTGAAAAGTAAACGGTTGGTATCATCTAATTTTGCTCGAAAAAAGCCGTTATTTGGCATTTTCTTGGCATCTGCCGATTTGAAATCTCCATTTCGTAAACTCTCCGTAACTTTATCGAATTGCTTTTTAATCTTACCAAACACAATGTCATTATAGATAAGGGCTTCCATTCTGGGATTTTAGTTTACTTTTTGCAAAAATATAAACTTTAATGAGTTTTCTCAAAAATTAATTTGAGGTGAGTTTGTATTTCATAGATAAGCACACCCAAAACTACGGCATATTCCACGAAAACCAACCAAAGGTTTTCTTGATAAAGGTTAGTTTGATACATGGCATAACTCAAAAAAACGAAGTATGACCAAACAATCGGATACCGAAATCGAGTAAAAATACTAATTGCTACCAACGTAGAAACGTACCACGGGTGAACGGTCGTGGTCATGGCCAAGTACAGCGTGAGTATACCCAATGCTCCTGTGAAGAGGTTTTTGCTCCGCCAAGAAATCAAAAGTATCCCCAAAAAAGTCAAAATCGCCATCACTTTTCCCGCCGTTCCGATGATGTTATAGCCTTTTAGCTGGAAGCCTACTTCTCGAACGACGTAATAAATACTGGCATTAAATTCAAATTTCTGAAAGTAAAGATTTACACTCGAAAATAGTTTTTCTATGAGTAGTTTATCAAGAAATGGTACAAAAAATATTACGGTAAAAATGCCCACCAATGCAGCATAAATTAGTCCTTTTTTTAATTCTAAATGCTTGATAACCAACGGAATAAAAATCAAAGGAAGCATTTTTACGCCAACCGCACAGGCAAAGAGAAAGGCACTAAAACCCCACCCAACCCTCCCCGATGGGGAGGGCTTTCTAAAAGCCAAAAATAAAAAAAATATTACAACTGCTTCAAAATGAAGACTTCCAGTTAGTTCTATAATTATTAGAGGGTTGAAGGCATATAACCCCACCTCAACCCTTCTAATCGTCGAACTGCCCGAAAGGGAGGTAGTTAAAACTCCCCTCTCTTGTGGAGAGGGGTTGGGGGTGAGGTAAAATAGCGTTCCAACCTCCGCCAACAAAATAAAAACCCTTAACCAAACCACATTTGCAGATAAATTTCCCTGCGAGAGCCACGCCGAAAGCCCAAAAATCAGTTGATTAAGCGGCGGATAAACCGTATAATAATTAGGAGAGTTGAGGTGTTGATAAATGCTCGAATTGTTGATAACTTGTTGGTAATCAAGCGAATGTATAAATTCCGAAGGAAGGATTGTATATGGGTTCAGCCCGCCGATTAGTAGCTGCCCGTCCCAAACGAAACGGTAAAAATCATCGGATAAAGCAGGAACTGAAAACAAGAGCAGTAACCGAAAAAAAATCCCCAAGAAGAACACCTCACGGGGATTTTTAATGATTTTTACCAAGAAGAAATACCCAACAAATAGTGCCGAATATAAACCAAATAACTGCCCAAAGGCTTGGCGTGGCGTGAAATATCCGAGCCAGACTATTAGGCAAGAAAAGGTTGTTATTAAGAATATTTTCTTTATCACAGTCCCGAGCAACGCTGGCAGGGGTTCAGAACCCTGCCAGCGTTAGTTTTGTATAAATATATTATTTCAAAACCAAAGCTACAACTTTTGGCTGAACAATCGCAAAATCTACTACTTTTCCTAAGCCCGAATACCGCACCCGAAAGCCCTTATTTTCTAAAATGTGCATCGCATCTCGTAGCGTCATTCCCGAAATATTTGGCAAATCCTTGTCAGTATCTTCTACTTTTTGCCACGCAATCGAGTTGCCGTTTTTCTTGGCTTTTACCCAACCCGCCGTACTTGGAGCATTTTGCAAGCCCAATTCTTCATCAACCGTACGGAAATCTTCGGCGTAGCCCGCTTGCTCTTGACTCTCAATTTTCTGAATATCCGAAGGTTTGTTTTTGGCGGGGTGAAGTGCCACATCGTAAGCAAAAATCTTGTCGGCAATCGTTCTGAAAACGGGTGCTGCCACATCACGGGCATAGAGATTTACTCCCTGCGGCTCATCAATAATCACGGCACAACTATACTTTGGATTGTCGGCAGGAAAAAAACCGATAAATGCCGTGTAATATTGATTCTTGACGTAGCCGTTTTCACGCTTGCGAGAAGTACCCGTTTTGCCCGCAACTTTACAAAATCCCGTGTTGATATTCTTGGCGGTTCCGTTGGCCACCACGCCCATCATCAACTCTTGGGCGAGCTTGGCGGTGCGTTCGGAGCAAATCGGATTGGGGTCTTTGTTGGCTTCAAATTTCTCAATAGTTTTATCAGCCGCCCGTACTTCTCGCACAATAAATGGCTGCACCCAATGCCCGTCGTTGGCGATGGCATTATAAAAAGTGAGCATTTGTAGAGGTGTGAGGCGGGTTTCGTAGCCAATCGACATCCACGGAATAGTCGTATTGCTAAACGTTGAACTTTTACGATTTTTGATAATTGGTACGGTTTCGCCCTTCAACTGAAAGCCTACGGGCTGGTCGAGTTTGAAGCGAGTGAGGTACGAAACGAAATTATCGGCGTTCGAGAATCCAAAGTGCGTTTTGACCAAATTATAGATACCTATATTACACGAATGTTCAAAAACTTGTCTGATTGTCTGGTTTCCGTGGTTTTCGGAGCAGGTCATTTCCGTGCGATTGTGCATGATGCTGCCGCCACAAAAACCTGCGTTGTTGTCCAAATCCAATTTTGTTTTTTCCATCAAAGCCACCATCGTAGCCAACTTGAAGGTTGAGCCAGGGTCGGTGCCGCCCCGCACGGCATAATTAAAGTCTTCCAGATAAAACCTTTGGGTTGAGTCGCCACCACGGCGTGAGAGATTCGTAATTGCCTTGATTTCGCCCGTGCCGATTTCCATCACGATTGCCGAGCCGTATTTGGCATTTGAGCTTATGACTTGGTTTCGCAAGGCACTTTCAACAATATCTTGAAAATTTACGTCAATCGTCGTCACAATATCCATGCCTGCTTCGGGGCGAACTTCGGGCGTATCGGCCACGGGTTTCCAAACGCCACCCGCCAATCGCTGAAAAAATCCCACGCCGTCTCGTCCTGCCAAGTAATTATTGAAACTAAACTCAATGCCAAAGTCGCCCTTGGTTTGGGTATCACGGTCGAGTTTTCCGATTGATCGTAAAGCCATATCATCAAATGGCATCACCCGACGCTCCAACTGCTCAAACTTTCCGCCGCCTTTCATTGGCCCCTCTCTAAAAAACGGATACTTTTTTATTGTTTGACGTTCCTGATAATCAACTAAATGGTCGCCCAAGGCCACAAAGATTAATTTCTTCTCGTTGCGGGCGTTCGTAATCAGTTCTTTGTATTCGTCTGCCGTGCGATCGTGAAAGAAATTGGCCAACAAATTGCTCAAAGAGTCGATTTTGTTTGCAAAGTATGTCGGTTTTGCCCGAGTTACGTCAAGTCCCACTCGGTAGCGAGGCACTGATGTAGCTAATAAACTACGCCCGTCGGCCGCAAAAATACTGCCCCGCTGGGCTTTAATATTCATCGGTTTGCGTTGTACTTTTTCTATTTTTCCCATCCATTTTTTCTTTTGAAAAACCTGAATAACAAAAATTTGGGCGGCCACCAGCGAGCCAATTAAAAATACGATACCGAAAGTAACTTTGGCTCGCCACTGGATTTCGTCACGGATTGAGTGTTTTTGAGACATAGTTTTTATGAGTTCTGAATGCTGAGTTTTGAGTTCTGAGTGTAGAGTGCAAAGTTCTGGATTTATCTCAAAACCAAATATTGATTTTGAGATTTGAAAATACTCAGTCTTTACGATGCGTTGCGAAACTCAGAACTCAGCACTCATCTAACTATTTTACAACAATTTTCGTAGGGGGGGTGATGTTTTCTTCCAGCCCATCTTGTGATAGCTTTTTGGCTATTTCGGATTGTTTGCTGGCAAACATATACCGAGATTTTTGCGAGATATAGGCCGCACGTTTTTCTTCCATTTCGTTGCGTGCTTTGTCGATTTTCTTGATAAAACCTTCGTAGCTGTGCTGTACATAAATGTAGAAAATGCCTAAAATTCCTATCCAGACGATGCGTCGGAGAGTTTCGGTGGGGAGGTCGTCACCCAATTCTAAGTGATTGGTGAGCCAAGTATTGAGGCGGTCAAAGATACCCGATTTGCGTGCCAAAGATGCAGTCTTTGGTACAACGGGTTCAGGACGGTCCCGAAAAGTATTCGTTGCCATTCCAGTAAGTTTATAGGTTTATTAAAGCACGTATAACAGCGAGCAATTATCAATTAACAATTATCACAAATTAGGCTAATCTGTCAAAATCGTTAAAACTAAACATCTGCTCAATGTTTTAACAAAATTATACATTTGCTCGAAATAAAAACGAAGTTTCTTGAAAAATTATTTTACGGTAACACCACGGGTTCGGCGATACGGAGTTTGGCACTTCTGGCCCGTGGATTCTGCTCAATTTCTTCGGCTGATGCTTCAATGGCTTTTCTGGTAACGGACGCTAATGGTTTTATTTCGTTGCCGAAAAGGTCTTTTTCTACATCTCCGCCAAATTTTCCGCTACGGATAAAATTTTTCACGAGGCGGTCTTCGAGCGAATGATAAGCCATCACCACCAAGCGACCTTCGGGGGCGAGAACTTCGGGCGTTTGTTTCAAAAAATCTTCCAGCACGACCATTTCTTCGTTTACGACGATACGTAATGCCTGAAAAACCTGAGCAAAATACTTGTTCTCTTTGCCACGGGGGGCGAGTTTCTGCAAAATTGCCTTCAGATCATTAATCGTTTCGATTTTGCGGTTGAGCCTTGCCGTATAAATCGCTTGGGCGGTAGTTTTGGCGTTTTTAATCTCGCCGTACATTCCCAAAATCTTGTGTAGTTCATCGACCGAGTATTCGTTCAGAATATTTTTTGCCGAAATTTCTGCATTTTGGTTCATTCGCATATCTAAGTCGGCATCAAAACGGGTCGAAAAACCCCGCTCGGGCGTGTCGATTTGGTGCGAAGAAATGCCTAAATCGGCTAAAATTCCATCGACTTTTTTTACACCAAACAAACGCAAGTATTGTTTCAAACTTCTGAAATTGGCATCAACAAATACAAAATTTTTATCATCAATCAATTTTGACTCTGCCTTAGCGTCAGCATCTTGATCAAAAGCGTAGAGTTTTCCCGTGGTGAGTTGAGCCAAAATCGCTCGAGAGTGTCCGCCACCACCAAAGGTAACATCTACGTATATGCCATCGGGTTTGATATTCAGCCCTTCCAGACATTCTTTGAGCATTACGGGCGTGTGATAAACTGACATAAATTAATGGTGAATGATGAATGATAAATGATGAATATTTGTTAGAAACTGTAAAATGCCTAATTTTGGAACTGCAAAAGTAACATCTTGTAGTCGGCTTTCGACAATCGGCAATCAAACTTTTTAACTTACGAATGAAAAAACTCTCTGTTTCCTCTGTGGTAGCTCTCCTAACCTCTGTGGTTATAATATTATTTCTAAATTCATGTCAAAAAGTTCAAGAGCCAAAGACAGGCATTTGGCGTGCCACAATTCCGACGGGTGGGGGAGAATTGCCCTTTAATTTTGAGATTCAAAAAGAAAAGGAAGGCTATACCGTAACGATTTTGAATGGTGAAGAAAAACTCAAAATGGACAAAGCCTTCACCAAAAATGATTCGCTGCATATTCCGATGGAAGTATTTGATGCCGAAATTGTAGCCAAAGTTGAAGCCGAAAAACTAACGGGTTATTGGAGAAAAATGCGTTCAGATTTTAGTTTTATTCAAGGAAACTTTACCGCCGAATTTGGAAAAATCTATCGTTTTTTAGAAAAAGAAAATAGTGCAAGTGCCTCATTATCAAACAAGTACAAAGTTTTATTCCGTTCGGAAGATAAAAAAGATTCGACAATTTCGGTCGGGGTTTTCAAGACAAAAGGTGATAAAGTTACGGGTACTTTCTTGACCGATACGGGCGATTATCGCTATTTGCAAGGCGATATTATCAAGGATTCGCTTAAACTTTCGTGCTTCGATGGCTCACATTTATTTTTATTCAAAGCCCGCATCGAAGGCGATAAACTGACAGGGGGAGAGTTTTGGTCGAACCTCAATAGCCTCGAAACTTGGGAGGGAATTAAAGACGAAAATGCGAAACTTCCCGACGAAAAAACATTGACTTTCTTGAAAAAAGGCTACAAAACTATTGATTTTTTATTTCCGAATGAAAACGGCAAAAAAATATCATTGACCGACGAACGTTATAAAGGTAAGGTTGTGGTGGTGCAAATCATGGGTTCGTGGTGTCCGAATTGTATGGACGAAAGTAAGTTTTTAGCTCCGTGGTACACCAAAAACAAGCAAAAAGGCGTAGAAATCATTGGTTTAGCCTACGAACGTAGCACCGAACCCGCTTTTGCTTTTCCCAAAATAAAACGTTTGAAAGAACGTTTCAATATTGGTTACGAAGTGCTTTTGGCAGGAACAAGTGATAAAGTCGAAGCCGCCAAGACGCTACCAATGCTCAACGCCGTGTTGGGTTTTCCGACAACGATTTTTATTGATAAAAGCGGGCAAGTACGAGAAATCCATACGGGGTTTTCGGGGCCTGGTACGGGCAAATATTACGATGTGTTTGTGAGTGATTTTAACCGATTGGTCGATAAATTATTGGCTGAATAAAACATTTTTAGTGTTTTTTAAGTTTTATTTTTTCAAGATAAATATTTCTATCCCTTCTGAATTTAGTGGTTGATATGACCGAAATTATAATTATAAACGAATACGACGAGGCAATTGGTACGGGTGAAAAACTACTGGTTCATCAACGAGGGCAACTGCACCGAGCATTTTCGATTTTGATTTTTAACCAAGAAAACGAGTTGCTCATTCACCAACGTACGGCCCATAAATATCATTCAAGTAGCCTTTGGACAAATACCTGCTGCGGACACCCCAACGCCAACGAAGAAATAAATGCGGCCGCCCACCGACGCTTGGGCGAAGAAATGGGTTTTGATACGCCGCTTGACTTTCTGTTCAAGTTTCAATACCGTGCCGAACTCGAAAACGATTTGATTGAAAACGAAATTGATCACGTTTTCGTTGGCCAGTTCGATGACAATTTTGTGGTAAATCCCGAGGAAGTAGCTGATTATCAGTGGGTTATGATTGAAAATTTGCTGCAAGATGTTGCTGAGAATGATTCAAAATATACTTTTTGGTTCAAAGAAATATTGAAAAGCAACGAGTTTTTGGCTTTCGTAAATGCTGATTTAGTTGCTGTTTGACAAGAATTTATCCTAAAAATATCTGCTGATTACAAAAAATTTCATTTAACAGTATGCAGGCATACTGTTTTTTTTTGCTATTTTTGCAATGATTTTAAGCAAAAAACTGAATGAAAAAGGAAAAAACCATTGATTTTTATATAAAATGGGCGTGGCACGCTATCTCACGTATGTACAATGCGTACGCCAATCCCAACGATATGACGATGGCTATTGGTTATGTTTTGCTTAATATTGATTCCGAAAAAGGCACCCCCGCTACCAAGATTGGCCCTTCGATTGGCATGGAACCCCGTAGCCTAACCCGAATGTTGAAAACCCTCGAAGAAAAAGGTTGGATTTATCGAGAAATTGATGCCGATGACAAACGTTTTGTACGGGTTTTTTTGACCGAAGAAGGACGTAAGAAAAGAAGTTTTTCTCGGGAAGGGGTCATTATTTTTAATAAATTGATTCAAGATCAAATTCCTGCCGAAAAAATGGCGGTGTTTTTTGAGGTAATCAAGGAAATAAATCGTTTGGTGGACGAACAGAACAGCAAAGCAAAAGAATCGCTTTTGTTGGAAAACGAAATAATGTAAGTAAAGTCAATAGTCATCAGACAATAGACCATAGTAACATAAAGCATTGATTATCAATATTTTATGAGTTATGGGTTTTTTAATAAGATGTTTCTACGTACTAAATTCTTGCCTCGAAAAATTTAACTAAATCATGTACAAAAAACTATTTTTAGTCGCTTCTTTTTTAATTACTGCTCGGGTTTCACAGGCACAAGCATTTTCTTATTATCCCTTCAATTCGATTTTCTCGGTGGCTACCAATCCCAATAAAGCTGTGTGGGCAGATTTTCGGTTTCAAATGAACTCGTATTTTTCTTCGTTAAGTACCGAAGTTTCGCCGATGTTTAACCTCAATAAATCGGAGCGAGCAAGGTATTACGTGGGGGCGGGCGTGAAAGCCAATTTCTTGAATTATCTGAATCCCGATGTTTCGAAGCAATCGCCGCTCGAAGGCTACTGCCTTAATGCGGGCGTTCGGGCATCGCCTTTTATCAAAATCCCCCGATTTCAAGTAATTTTTGAGCTTTCGCCCTACGCTAACAAGACTTTTGATTTGGGCGTATTTCGGGCAAATTTAGGTCTCGGATACGTTTTGGGCAAGAAAAACTAAGGAAAATAGCACGCAGTTTTACTCGCATTTTTAGAAAATAGTATGCTTACACCCGAAGAACTCCAACGCTACAATAGGCAAATGTTGATGCCCGAGTTTGGCATTGCTGGGCAAGAAAAACTCAAAAATGCTAAGGTGCTGGTTATTGGTTGCGGTGGACTCGGCAGCCCGATTTTACTCTATCTTACGGCGGCGGGCGTCGGTACGCTGGGTATTGTCGAAAACGATACCGTTGATGTCAGTAATTTACAAAGGCAAATCCTATACAGCTCATTATCAGTGGGTTATGATAAAATTTCGGAAACTGCGAAGCGTCTATCCGCATTAAACCCGTTGGTCAAAATCAATCAATATCCTACCCGATTATCTGCCGAAAATGCCTTAAAAATCATCGAAAACTATGATATTGTCGTCGATGGAACGGATAATTTCCCGACCCGATACTTGGTCAATGATGCCTGCGTGTTGCTCAACAAGCCATTTGTTTACGGAGCTATTCATCGGTTTGAGGGGCAAGTAGCGGTTTTCAATCACCAAAATTCGGCCACTTACCGAGATTTATTTCCTATCCCACCACCGCCCGAACAAGCCCCAAATTGTGCCGAAGCGGGCGTACTGGGCGTGCTGCCTGGTATTATTGGCTCAATGCAAGCCCTTGAAGCAATCAAAGTCATTACCGATATTGGTGAGCCGCTCTCGGGAAAACTCTTGGTGATTGACACCCTTTCGATGCAAAGCCGAATCATCAAAATTCCGAAGATGCCCGATACGCCCACAATTACGCAACTCATTGACTATGAGGCGTTTTGTGATGTAGAATTAAGAATTATGAATGTAGAATTAATGGTAAATGAAATTACTTTTGAAGCACTCAAAAATCTTGCAGATTACCAACTGATTGATGTGCGAGAAATGCACGAATACGCAATCCAAAACTTAGGCGGTGAGCTAATGCCTCTTTCAGCATTGGAGAAGTATGTGCCAAAAATCAGCCGAAATAAAACCGTGGTAGTACATTGTCAAAGTGGCGTTCGTAGCTTAAAAGCCATCAAGATTTTAGAAACCCAGTACGGCTTTACTAATTTGGTAAATCTGACAGGAGGGGTGAATTTAATTTTGAATGAGTGAATGATAGAATGAGTGAATGATAGAGTGAGTGAATGAGTGAATGATAGAGTGAGCGAATGATAGAATGTGTTAATGATAGAATGAGTGAATGAGTGAATGATAGAATGAGTGAATGAGTGAATGACGCTACCTCGTTATTATGCTCGCACATTAACTCATTCTATCATTACATTCACTCATTCTATCACCCACTCACCCATTTACCCACTCACCCATTCACCCACTCACCCATTCACTCATTCTATCATTCACTCATTCTATCATTCTATCATTCACTCATTCACTCATTCACTCATTCACTCATTCTATCATTCTATCATTCTATCATTCACTCATTCACTCATTCACTCATTCACTCATTCACTCATTCACTCATTCACTCATTCTATCATTCACTCATTAATTATGAAACAACAGCTTTTAGAAAAAATAAAAACCTACATCGAAAACCGCATGAAAACCTCGTGGGAAGCCATGGAAGCGGCCAAAAATTCGGCCAATGAAGAGGGAAAAAGTTCGGCGGGGGATAAATACGAAACTGCCCGTGCGATGGGACAACTCGACCGAGAAATGAACGGACGTATGTACGAACAGGCTCACCAAGAACGTGCCTCATTAGATAAAATTGATGCCGAAACGATTTTTACAAAAATCGCATTCGGGGCATTGACCGAAACGACAATGGGAATTTTCTTTATCTCAATCGGGGCGGGAGTAGTTGAGTTTGCCGATAAAAAAATCATGGTAATTTCGCCCCAATCGCCCATCGGGCAAGTAATGTTGGGCAAATCTACGGGCGAAACCTTTAATTTTCGTGAGAAAACACACAAAATTTTGTCTGTAAACTGATTACGTGCGTTTAGTTAAATTTGCAAACTTATCACATTTGCGATACTTATCACATTCATCATATTCACTACTCTTTCACTTAAATACCAGTATAATTTGCTGGCGAAATCCGACGGAGTTCATATTTTACTTTCTCACCAATATCAAGGGTATCAATAAATTCTTTGATGCGTTTTTCGGTTATTTTTTCGTTCTTGCGAGTCAATTCTTTCAAGGCTTCGTAAGGCTTCGGGAACCCTTCACGGCGGAGTACGGTCTGGATTCCTTCGGCTACCACCGCCCAGTTTTCTTCCAAGTGTTGCTCGATTGTTTCTGGATTCAACTCCAATTTATCCATACCTTTCAGTAAAGATTTTAGGGCAATAATTGTATGTCCGATTGGTACGCCCAAATTTCGCAGCACCGTTGAGTCGGTCAAATCTCGTTGCAAACGGGAGATGGGTAATTTTGCCGAAAAGTGTTCAAAAAGGGCATTAGCTACACCCAAATTCCCCTCAGCGTTTTCAAAGTCAATCGGATTTACTTTGTGCGGCATGGCTGACGAACCGATTTCGCCCGCCTTTATTTTTTGCTTGAAATAACCCATCGATACGTACGCCCACACATCACGGGAGAAGTCAATGAGAATGGTATTGAGGCGTTTGAGGTTATCAAACATGGCCGCCAACATATCATAATGTTCGATTTGGGTAGTTCGTTGGCTACGTGACAAACCCAATTTTTGATTCACAAAATCATTCCCGAAAGCCACCCAGTCGGTTTGTGGATACGCTACATGATGGGCGTTAAAATTGCCCGTTGCCCCGCCAAACTTGGCGGCGTACGGAATCGTCTTGAACATTTCGATTTGTTTTTCGAGTCTTTCACAAAAAACCAATATTTCTTTGCCCAAACGAGTAGGCGAAGCGGGTTGTCCGTGGGTGTGGGCAAGCATCGAAACTCCGTCCCATTGCAGGGATAAGGCGTGGATTTTCACTAAAATATCTTCAAAAATGGGCAAAATAGCTCCATTCATTGCTTCCTTCAAAGATAGCGGAATGGCCGTATTGTTAATATCCTGCGAGGTAAGTCCGAAGTGAATAAACTCGGAATGTTGGGCGATACCTAAGTCCTCAAAGGCATTTTTTATGAAATATTCGACAGCCTTCACATCGTGATTGGTCGTTTTCTCGGTTTCTTTTATTTCAAGGGCATTTTCTTCCGAAAAATTCTCGTAAATAGCACGTAGGTTAGCATACAAATTTTTATCGAAACTTTCGAGTTGGGGCAGCGGCAAATCGCAGAGGGCAATAAAATATTCGATTTCTACTCTAACTCGGTAGTGAATGAGTCCAAATTCAGAAAAATATTGGGCAAGTTGTTCGATTTGTCGGCGATAGCGACCATCAATCGGGGATACAGCAGTCAGGGTATTCAAAAGCATAGTTTTGTTTGGGAGTATTTTCTCGGCGTTTCCAACATCAAAATTTAAAGTACAAAGGTAAACCTATTGTGTGTTCTGACAAAATAAATTAACTTGCTGAACAATATAGGAATAAGGTAAAAATAAAAACCTTATATTTCGCATCATATTTCCCATTTTACTTCTTCAAATTATCTTGAAATAATCCACTATTACTTCAATAATTTGAATTGTCAAATGAAAAATCTGCTGCAAACTATCAAGTTTTTTATTTTTACCTTATTGCTCAACCTCTAAATAACTAACCCTTTATGCAAACTTCAAGTTTTATTGGTGAACTTCTCGGTACATTGGTACTCATTCTACTCGGTGACGGCGTAGTGGCCAACATTTTATTAAAAGGCACGAAAGGCGAGAATGGTGGCCTGATAGTCGTTACGGCGGGTTGGGCTTTTGCGGTGATGTGTGGTATTTTTGTGGCACAAAAATTCGGGAGTCCCGATGCACATCTAAATCCTGCCGTTACGATTGCGATGGCCGTAAAATCGGGTATTTATTCAAACGTATTGCCCTTTATTTCGGCACAAATGATTGGGGCATTTTTGGGAGCGACCCTCGTTTGGTTGGTTTATCTGCCACACTGGGCAATTACGGAAGACAAAGGAGCTAAATTAGGCGTTTTTTCAAATTCACCCGCCGTGCGTAATTCTACGGCCAATCTTATCACCGAAATAGTCGCTACGATGGTTTTGATTATCGTTTCGGGTTCGTTTTCTGATAATCTTCCTGCGGGATATGCTCCCTATTTGGTCGGAATGTTGGTTTGGTCAATCGGTTTGTCGTTGGGCGGGCCAACGGGCTATGCCATAAACCCTGCCCGTGACTTAGCTCCACGCATTGCCCACGCAGTTTTGCCGATTTCGGGCAAAGGCAACAGCGACTGGAACTACGCTTGGATACCCGTGGTTGGGCCAATCGTTGGCGGAGTTTTGGCGGCTTTATTTTTGGGTGCATTTAGTATTTGAAAGAATATTTCTTTTTTGTAGCCAAATATCGTTATTTTGAGATTGATTAAAACAAGTTGTAACAGTTGCAGGTTGTTACAGATTGTTGGGTCTTCTGTAGAATAAAAATAATGTGAAACAATACGTGACAACATATAATAATGTGATAACTAATTCCTTAGCAGTTCGTTTTCAAACAAAGCCCAAAAATGAAAAAACTAATTTTTGCACTCCTTTTACTGACTACCTCCGTTTGGAGTCAAAACACGTATAGTATCATTCCCCAACCCGATACGCTTGTAGCCAAAAGCGGGGCATTTACTATCAGTAGCGAAACACGGGTAATATTACAAACCAACGATGCCCAAACAGCGGCTGTGGCTAAGTTATTGAACGGGCAAGTGGCTCAGACTACGGGTATGAAGCTTTTCACGGAGGTTTCGTTGCCCAAAATTCCGAAAATTGACCCCAAAACCAAAAAAGTCATTCCCGTAGCTCCCTTCAATAATGTTATTTTGTTTGTAAGGCCAACCAAACCAATGCCCGAAGAAGGCTACGAACTCTTGGTCGAAACTAACCTAATTACCATTACGGCGAGTGCGTCGCAAGGATATTTTTACGCCCTACAAACACTGTTTCAGTTGCTCCCGCCTGACATTTACGCCAGCAATAAGGTAAACGGACTGCAACTCATCGTGCCTTGTGTGAACATCATCGACAAGCCACGCTACCAACACCGAGGATTTATGCTTGATGTAAGTCGCCATTTTATGCCCGTAGTTTTTGTGAAGAAAATCATTGATTTACTGGCTATGCACAAGATGAACGTGCTGCATTGGCACTTGACCGATGACCAAGGCTGGCGAATCGAGATAACGAAATACCCCCGATTGACCCAAGTTGGCTCGGTGCGTAGCGAAACCGTTGAGGGAAAAATGGAGTATAACCAGCCACTCAGATTTGATGGAAAATCCCACGGCGGATATTACACGCAAGATGAAGCAAGGGAAATAGTGAAGTACGCCCAAGAAAAATACGTAACTGTCATTCCCGAAATCGAAATGCCTGGGCATGCTTTGGCCGCTTTGGCAGCGTATCCCGAACTGGGCTGCACGGGCGGGCCTTATGGTGTTGCCAAAATCTGGGGCGTGATTGAAGATGTCTATTGCCCGACCGAAAAAACATTCAAGTTTATCGAAGACGTACTAACCGAAGTAATGGAGATTTTTCCGAGTAAATATATTCATATTGGTGGTGATGAATGTCCAAAGACTTCGTGGAAACAAAGTAAGTTTTGTCAAGATTTAATGAAAAACAACGGGCTGAAAGATGAACACGAACTGCAAAGTTTTTTCATTAAAAGAATTGATAAATTTTTGACCCTGAAAGGACGAAAACTCATGGGCTGGGACGAAATCTTGGAGGGCGGATTATCGCCCAACGCAACCGTGATGTCGTGGCGAGGGATTCAGGGTGGCATTGAAGCTGCCAAGCAAAAACACGATGTCGTGATGACACCAACTACGCATCTTTACATTGATTACTACCAGTCGCATGCTGCTTTTGAGCCGCTGGGAATCGGCGGATTTTTGACCTTAGAGAAAGTTTATTCTTACGAACCAACGCCTACCGAGCTAAAACCCGAAGAGGCAAAGTATATTTTGGGGGCTCAAGTAAACCTTTGGACGGAATACGTCACCAGTCCCGAACACGCCGAATACATGACCTTCCCACGGGCGTGTGCATTATCAGAATTGACTTGGACACCCATGATTAATAAAAATTTTGCTGATTTTGGTCGCCGTTTGGAATTTCACTTTAAACGTTTGGACGTAATGAAAGTAAACTATGCCAAAAGCATTTATGATGTAAAAGAAACCCTGACACCAAACAAAGCCAATCAAACCGTTGAGTTGCGGTTAGAGCCTTACATCCGTGATGCACAGGTGCGATACACGGTTGATTTTTCGAGTCCAACCATAAACTCGCCCGTGTTTTCGGCACAGACATTCAATAAACTGACTACCATCAGAGCAGCCGTTTTTCGTAATGGGCAGCAAATTGGCAAGGAATTTAATAAAACCTATCGAATGCCTGCGAAGTAGTTTTTTACTAAATTTCAAATTTTTTGCAAGCATTTCTCAGCCTTTTCTTTACGTTAGCTACAACCGCTTTACATTGCCACAGAACAAAATAATTACAAAATTTACTCCTGTGGACAATTCTAAGGCGACACCTTGAACATAACTTTTTATAAAAATCACCAAAAAGTACCATATAAATTTAAAACTGTCTTCACATTTTAAACCTTTCAGATTATGAACAGGATATGTTTACTTTTGTTGTTTTTTACTACTTTCGCATCATTCGGACAGAAAAAACCGCCCAAAGATTCGCTTAAAATCCTTCAATCGGTGTTTTCGGAAGCAGACGACCGAGCCAAAAAATACCTGCCACAATACGCCCCGCTTTCGCCCAATGCCAGCAGTTTCCAGAAATTTGGTGACTATCAAGTCAATTTAGCAACGGGGATTCCCGATATTTCGATTCCGATTGCTTCTGCCAAAAGTGGTTCGCTTACTTTACCCATAACCTTACGCTACCACGCTGGAGGAGTCAGAATGTCGGAGCAGGCTTCTTGGGTGGGCTTGGGCTGGTCATTGGATTATGGTGTTTCGCTTAATCGTTCAGTGCAAGGGCTGCCCGACCAGTTGGGTAGCGGCTTGCAGGGTTATTTCGATGCCAGTAATTACATTACTCCGAGCAAAAACTTCTGTAATAATGCCACCGATTTTCAATACGGACAATTTCTCCGTGATGGTGTGCTTGATGGTGAACCAGACCTTTTTTCTTACGCTATTCCCAGCAAGGGTGGGCGTTTTATTTTGGGACAAACTACGCCCGCCAACGTCCAATTACCTACTTTTATTATTCCTTATGAAGCCATCAAGATTCCCCGTCCAACTTTCGATGCAAGTGGTAATATTACCCGTGCCGAAATCATTGATAGCGATGGCACACAGTATATTTTCGGCACAAATGGCAATCGAGAAATAACATCGGTGAGCGATGCCCGCCCGAGCCGCAGTTATTTTAGTAGTTATTTGTGTTCGGCTATCAAATCGGCTAATACCGATGATGAAATCACATTGAGTTATCAAGATGGTGGTTCGCAATCTACCACCGACCGCCAATATTCGGCATCAATGATTTTTGGAGCCAGCAGTAATACGCACTACACAAATTCGACCCAAATTTTGCCCGTTGAAACGGTCGTAACGAATAATTTTATTCAAAAAAATCCGTACAAAATTAGCTACGAAAATGGTGAAATAGAATTCGTGCAAGCCAATGGACGCACCGACTTAACGAATAGCTTTACGTTGCAAAGCATTTTGATTAAGAATCTCGAAAACGGAGTTTTGGCGGTTATTCGCACCATTGACTTTGTTTATGATACTTTTAAAGACCGATTGGGGGGCGATGCCCGACTAAAACTAACCGAAGTACGGGTAAAAGATACCAACGGAACGGTAATAGAAACTTACAAGTTTGACTATTGGACAGATGCTTTTTCGTGGAAAGATGGCACGATTGACTACGCCAAAAAAGATTTTTTTGGTTTTTATAATGGACAAAATAACAACCATTTGCTCACGCTTGCATCGTACAACGGAATACCCGTAGTGGGCGGTGCAGCAAATCGACTAACGAGCAGTGCGTATATGAAAGAGGGGGTTTTGAAGCAAATAAGTTACCCAACGGGCGGATATACAACTTTTGACTACGAAACAAACCGTTATAAGCATAATAATACTGAGTATTTGGCGGGTGGTTTACGAGTAAAAAACATCAAAAGCTATACCAATGCCAACACGCAGGCTTTTATGAAACGCTACGAATACGGTAGTGAAGACGGAGCGGGAGTTGGCAAGGTTAGCTACAACTGGATTCCCGAAACCCGAGTAGTAACCACTTCGTTGCAACATTATGCGTTCAGTCCAACGGTTTATTCGACTGCCAATCAAGCATCGTTTGCCCAGAAAGATTATGGCGAAGGTAGCTATGATGCCACGCCCGTTTATTATACTAATGTCAAAGAATACTTCGATGATGCCAACGGCAACGGTAGCAACGAATATACGTTTAGCTTCATTCCCGACTTGATTTCTTCGGTGGTGCAGAGTACCAACAAGGAAGTAAAACAATGGAAACGGGGGCTATTATTAGATAAAATCATGAGAAATAATCAAGGTACTTTGGTGGCACAAACGACCAATGTTTACCAAAACTTCAAAGAAAGCAGTCGCTTGGCGGCAGCCACCATCGGCTCGCTCACCACCTACGAGGGGGCGGTGCCACGTAATACAAATAGTTGCTCAACGGGATTCATTGACAACGGGACTTTGTTTGGCACCGCAGAAATGAGTTATTCAGCGTACTCGTATTATACTGGTTCGAGTAAAATGACTCAAACCACTTCTCTAATTGATGGCGTAATTACTTCACAGTCAATGACTTATGATGATAATCTGTTTGTGAAAAAGGTTGAATCTGACGACAGTTATACCAACCAAAAACACATCGAAGAAACCATTTTTTCGACCGATGCCAGCTATGATACCGATGCCGAAGTGCTTGAAATGAGGGCAAGAAATATGCTCAATATACCATTAGAAAGCATCGAAAAAGAAGATTTGAATGGTAATATCAGCACCATTTTCAAGCAAAAAACAACGTATGAACGAGTAGCAGGAAACAATGCACGAGGGTTTGCCCAAAATACCTTGCCCAAAGAAATTTGGGTTGCTCCGAGGGGCGGAGTTTTAGAAAAACGAGTAGATTTTACCCAATACGATAGCTACGGAAACCCAACCGAATATAAAGTTGATGGAATACCAACTGCCTTGATTTGGGGTTATGGCAACTCGCTACTTTTGGCACAAATCCAAAATGCTACGATTACCCAAGTACAAGCAAAACTAACAAATGCAAGCATTACGGCAAGCGATTTTAGCGTAACGAATCTCTCAAATTCGCAACTCACGAGCCTTGAAACCTTCCGAAATAGTTTGCCCAAAAGTACGCTCGTTTCTTGGTTTAGCTACCGTCCAAATGTTGGTTTGAGTAGCACCATTTCGCCTAATGGCTTGAAAAATAGCTTTACTTACGATGATTTTCAAAGGCTTTTTTATACGAAAGACCATGCCGATTTTGTCACTTCCAAGTATTTGTACGAGTATGGTTTGCCTTACAACAAAATTACGAGTTTTATCCCAACAACGCCAACAACCGACCCAAGTACACTTACTGAATTTAGTTACTTCAACTCTATCATCAATACTAACTATTCCGATGGATTGGGTAGAAACTTGCAAACCATTGGTTTATCACAAAGTCCAACCCAAAAAAGTATCGTTTCGGGCGTTCCAAATTATGACAAATACGGCAAGGTTACAAGTACAATTATGGCTACACCGACCAATAATTACTTGCCCGATTTTGAGCCAAATACGCTTGCAAAAGCCAAAGTATTTTATGGAGATATTGCCCCAAAAGATAGTGCGGTTTACGAAAATTCGCCCCTCAATCGTGTCATAGCAACTTTTGGCGTAGGAAATGCTTGGCGAGTTGCCAATAAGAAAAACCATGTTTTCTATGAAAGTGCAGGTACTGATATTCGCTATTACACCGTTGATGCAACTGGAAATATCACCAAAAACGGTACATATCCTGCCCAATCTTTATTCAAAAAAAGATTGATTAGCGAACAAGGAAATACGAGCATCGAAATTACCGACAAAAGAGGGCGTTTGGTGCAAAGGCAGGTTGAAGAAAATTCGGGCAACTTCCTAACAACGTACTTTATTTATGATGCTTTGGGGCGAGAATTGGCAGTAATTCAGCCAAAAGGTTATGAACTTGATGCCAATATCAGTGCAGGTTCTGCCGATTGGAAAAACTTCGTTTTCTTCTATAAATATGATGCACGAGGGCGAAATATCGAAAGTCATATTCCGAATAAAGGCACAGATTTTAGTGTTTTTGACAAGCAAGACCGCCAAGTTTTAAGCCAAGATGAGTACCAACGAACCGACAATAAATGGTCGTTTATGAAGTTCGATTCTTTGAGCCGAAACATCATTTCGGGCGAAATTACCAATGTTTCAACTCGTTCAGTTTTACAAACCCAATTTAATGCTCAAAGTATCATAAATGAAGGTTTTGATGCCAATTTGCCCGCAAAATGGCATTATTCTGATGTAAGTTTTCCTTTTTCGGTCGATTCAAGCAAGGCAATGATTGTCAATTATTATGACAATTATGATACTTGGCGACCTTCGTTTAATCAGCCTTACTATTATTCATTTTATTCAAATCCATATTTAGATTCAAAGGGTTTAATGACTGGTGTACTCAAACGAAAAACAGAAAATAAAGTGATGTTTGTTGAAGCATATTATTATGATTTTAGGGGTAAACTGATTCAGAAAAATAAAAATCAAGATTTATATAATCCCAATTATGAAACTTTTGATTATAATTTTTTGGGTGATGTTTTTTCTTATAATCGGAAATATGGTGGATATTCGAGTAACGACCCCATTGTTTCAAAATTCTATAACTTTGATAATGTAGGCAAAAAAATATTTTTGACCCACCAATTAGGGGCGAGTAACATTGCCGTTAAAGTGGCACAATATGATTATGATGATGTAGGCAGACTTAAAACAAAAAAAATACTACCTCTCAGCAGTTATGAAATAAACGATTCAGGAGCAGATTTCATCAATCGACCGCCCGTACTTGAACAAGCCAACACGCAAGACATTGCAAACAGAGCCATTATTTTGAGTGCGGGCTTTGTGGCGGATAGTACCACCCAAACCTACCTTGCTCAAATTGACACTTTGGGGAATAGTGGCACAGTTGATGCCCTCCAAACGATTGATTATGAGTATAATATTCGTGGCGGAATAAACTGCATCAACTGTAAAAACAAGACTACAAGGCTCGGAAATAAGCAAAACGATTTGTTTTCAATGAAATTGGACTACAATGAAGATAGTCGTTATTACGATGGAAACATAAGTAAACAAACTTGGAAAACGCCTGCCATACCCAATGCCCAGCAATATAAATACAGCTATGACCGAAGCAGTAGATTGAAAAAAGCACAGTATTTGGGCGGAAATAATGGCAGTAATTATTCGATTGACACGCTAAATTATGACCAAAACGGAAATGTTTTAAAGCTAAAACGCCATGCAATAGATGATTTGAGTTATATTTATGACGGCAATAAATTACTTTCTGTTTCTGATGTTGGCACAACAGATGGTTTTTCAGACGGCAACACAAGTGGCAATGATTACGGCTACTGGAATGATGGTTCTTTGAAATATGATAAAAACAAGGGTATTGATAGCATTTTCTATCACAGCTATTTGCGAAAGGTTAGCCGAGTAAAGTTTTCAAGTGGTAGTTGGATAAACTTTTTCTACGATGGTGCAGGTACTTTATTAAAGCGAAAACTTTCAAACAATGATGTTTGGACTTATACCGATGAGTTAATTACCAAAAATGGTCAAGTGTATCAATTAAGCCATGATGAGGGGCGAGTAACTTATGATTATGTAAATAGCAAGTGGGTGTATGAATTTGATTATAGAGATATTTGGGGAAATTTAAGGCTATCATTTAGAGATAGTTTGGTAGTTGGCAAACCGCCCGTAATTACCCAAACGGCAGATTTTGATATGCTTGGTTTTGAAATAGGTACAAGTCAAAACGGAACAAATAATTTCAAATTTCAAAAACAAGAAAGGTTAAATGACTTTGGTTTAGATTGGGATTTATTCAAATATCGCTATTCTGACAGCCAAACAGGGCGTTTTTGGCAAATTGACCCGTTGGCGAGAAAATATGTTTATAACTCGCCTTATGCTTTACAGGAGAATAAATTTGGG
>JANNEN010000070.1:0-17258 GCA_031378715.1 Emticicia sp. | reverse complement strand
GAGCCTCAACAATGTGCGAGCCTGGCACCAACCATGCCGTTACGTTATCAGCTTTTTGGCGACCTTTCACGATTGATGCAAAAGCACGGAAATCTTCGATACGACCATTGGTACAACTCCCCAAGAAAACATAATCTATCGTTTTGCCTACGATTTGCTCGTTTTCGGCAAAACCCATGTAGCCCAAAGATTTTTTGTAGCTCGCTTCGCCATCTAAAACTTGGTTTGCTGTCGGAATATTTTGCGAAATTCCTGTGCCAAGTCCAGGGTTTGTGCCATAAGTAATTTGTGGCTCAATATCGGCAGCATTGAAAGAATATTCTTTGTCGAAAACTGTACTTTCGTCGGTTTTCAAAGTTTTCCAGTACGCCACAGCCGTGTCCCAAGCCTCACCTTTTGGTGATTGCTCTTTGCCTTTGAGGTAGGCAAAAGTGGTTTCGTCAGGAGCAATCATGCCGCCTCTCGCCCCCATTTCGATAGACATATTACAGACCGTCATACGTCCTTCCATGCTCATATTTTCAAAGACATCGCCTGCGTATTCGCAAAAGTAGCCCGTTGCACCCGCCGCCGAAAGTTGAGCAATGATATAAAGCGTCACGTCTTTTGGCGTAACGGCTTTGCCCAATTTGCCATTGATGGTCACACGCATTTTCTTGGGTTTTGGTTGCATGATACATTGCGAAGAAAGTACCATTTCGACCTCCGAAGTACCGATTCCGAAGGCAATTGCTCCGAAAGCACCGTGCGTTGAAGTATGCGAATCACCACAAACGATGGTCATTCCAGGTTGTGTAATCCCATTTTCCGGTCCTACTACGTGAACGATTCCATTTTTTGCGTGGCCTAATCCCCAGTGAGAAATGCCGTATTTAGCCGAATTTGTTTCTAAGGCTTTTAGCTGATTGGCCGAAAGTGGGTCTTGTACGGGTAAATGTTGGTTGATTGTTGGCGTATTATGATCGGCAGTTGCAAAGGTACGATTCGGGAAAAGTACGCTGAGATTACGACTTTCAAGACCCAAAAAAGCAACTGGACTCGTTACTTCGTGAATGAAGTGACGGTCAATAAGAAAAACATCGGGTCCATCTTCGATTTTACGAACGACGTGGGCATCCCATACTTTGTCAAATAATGATGTTGGTGCTGACATATTGTTTTGATTGTTTTAATGCGTTTTTTGTTTTGTTCTCTTTATTTTTCCTTCAATCACATAAGAAATCTCTGCTATTAGTTCTTTCTGCTTGTTTTTCTTCTTCATTATCTCTTTCAATCACATAACCATCACATAAGAAATCTCTTCAGATAATGCAGAAATATATTCCCCAATTTCTTGAGGGTTGGCATTATTAACCTTAAACTCAACCCATTCTGTTTCTTTGGGTAAAGTAGTAAGTTCGTTAATTAATCTCTCAATTTCTGATACAATCATTATTTTGATAATAGAAGATAAATTTTCTACGATGCAAAATTGAACTAAAATACGCAAACCCATATAACGCCAAACGCCCAAAAAATAGCGTTTTTGGTTAAAATAATTTTATTGGTCGTAAAACCGTATTTTAATTGTTTTTTGAAGGAAGAATTTTGACATAAAAAACCCATCATTCTTAGTAAATATTCACTAAAAATGATGGGTTCGCTTTTTTAAAATGGTAGTTTGAAAAACTATGCTGCCTTTTCAATATGGAAATCTGAAATTGGAGAAACAATGGAATAGACTTTTTTCGCTGGAATTCCGTAAAAATCAATATTGTTTTCTTCTATTCCACCACTAACCTCACCAATACTTCCTTCAAAGTAGTCGTTGTTCATAAAAACAACCCTTGAAATTTTTATCAATTCATTGATTGTTAATTTTGCCTTTAATTTATCAGCAATGTAATCCAATGCCATTTTGTTATTTTCTCCAACCCATGCCGCAGAAACCAATAAATCCCAATAATCGGCGGCATCTTCTCTCAATACAAAGGCAAAAAGTTTCAAATCCCCTTTTTCGGCAACAATTTCCTTTTCTATTTCTATTAATTTTTCAATGATGTCTTTCATAATATTTTGAGCAGTTTAATTGTTGAAACAATCATATCTTCTACGTTTTTCTTATCCAACAGACCCACAGGCGTGTATCTTGATTCTGGATTCCATTGATTAACGCCTAACCATTCGCTCAAATATTGGGCTTTTATAATTTTTTCGTAGCCCGATAAATGAAGCAATATGTCTAAATCATGTACTCTAAAACTTTTAGCGTTTTCAAACTCTCTACTCGTTGATGGAAAACCGTCCCAATCTAATGTTCTGCAAATTCGTAGTTTCAAACCCAACTCTACTGCATAACCACACAAGTAAGCCGCCCCATCTAATCTATTTGCTTTAAGTAATTCTTCGGCATCTTCCAAACGGGCTTTTGCTAATTGTTCTAAGTCAATTTTTGATAACATAACCTACTTGATTTTAGCTTATCAGACTACAAATATCGTAAAAATCTTTGCTCTTTAAGTAATTATTTTACTAAAAACTCACTTTTGCACTTTTTTAAAGTGCTGATAATTAGGGAGTTATTCATATTTTATACTAAAATTTGCGTAATAAATTAAGAAGTTCTCCTTCTATTGTTTCTTCTTTGAGTTTTTCATTTTCCCAAATCTCAGATTTTTCTATCTCAAAAAACTCAACCAATTTTTTCTTTATTATTGTTGAGGCTTCAAAAACAGTTCTTTTGAAAAACTCTTTTTTAGGGTCTTCTCGAAATTCCTTAAGTAAAGAGTGTGCCATTTTTTCAGCAATGTCAGCATCTGGTACAACAATATACCATTCTACTTGCCATTTACCAACACTTCCTGTTTGGCTTGACAATTGTTTTGCACGAACTTCTGGGTGAATATTGGTTTTGCCAACCTTTACAATTTCAGGATATTGAGAATTACTAAAAATATAAATATACTGTTTTCCATGTTTTCTGTTTCTTTCAAAAACGAAATGTAATATTTATTCTTTTAAATCCAAAACATCGTGCATCTTACTGGTCGTAAAACCGTATTTTAATTGTTTTTTGAAAGAATAACTTGAAGAGAAGCGAGATCAAAAAATCTAACTATTGGATTTACAACTGTCGCAAAAAAGCGGTCAAAAGCCTTACACCGTAAGCCGTTCCTGATTTCATTTTGGTAAATTCTGAGTCGCCAAAAGCCATTCCTGCGATGTCGAGATGAGCCCAATTTGTGTGTCCGTCAATGAAAACTTCGAGAAATTTAGCGGCCGTAATCGCTCCCGCTACTGGTGCCGACGAAAGGTTTTTTATGTCGGCAATATCAGAGTTCATCATATCTTTGTAGTCGTCCCAAAGGGGCAAACGCCAAAGTTTTTCGCCAGTTAATTGACCGATAGTTAGTAGTTTATCGGATAATCCGTCATTATTTGAAAGCATAGCCGCCGCCGCATAGCCCAAGGCCGCAATGCAGTTTCCTGTCAAAGTTGCTAAGTCAATGATTACATCTGGCTCGTAGTTTTTCTTGATATAAGCCAGTCCATCAGCCAAAATCAATCGCCCCTCGGCATCGGTGTCAATGACTTCAATGGTTTTGCCCGAATAACTCGAAATCACATCGCTCGGCTTCAAGGCATTGCCATCAACGCAGTTTTCGGTGCAAGGTATTACGCCAATCAAATGCACGGGAAGTTTAAGTTTTGCCGCTAATTCCATTGTGCCTAAAACTGCTCCTGCCCCACCCATGTCCGACTTCATGTAACTCATGCTTGCCGAGCCTTTGATCGAAATCCCGCCCGTATCGAAGGTTACGCCTTTGCCTACTAAACCGATTTTTTTGCCAGAATTTGGGTTATCGAGCGAAGCCGAGATACGGTTTCCGAGCGAAGCCCAGGAATATTCCATGACTATAAATCTCGCAGGGTTTTCGGTGCTACCTTTTCCCACCGCCAAAAGTGCATGCAGGCCGAGTTCGAGGCATTGTTTTTCGTCAAAAACCTTTACATCGAAGCCATATTTTTCACCCGATGCAAGAGCAAATTCGGCAATTTTCTGTGGATATTTAAAGTTAGCAGGAGCATCAACCAAGGCCATGATTCGGGCTTGGGTTGCGGCAATTTCTTGCCCGATATTTGCGGCAATTTTTACATTTTCAAGTTCATTTTCAGCAACTTGGATTTCTAAAATCCCGTCTTCACCAAAGAAATCAACAACTGCTTTTTTCTCGGTTTTATGTACCCCAACTTCATAATTTGCCAAGCAGATACCATTCACAATAAATTCAGTATGTGCTTCCAAGCCCGCCAATTTTAACTTCAAACCAACGTTTTTTGGTAATTTTTTCTTGAAATTATAAAAAAACGAACGAAATACCTTGATAAGATCTGCTTGCTTTGGGTCTTTTCCTAAGCCCAAGAGATACACTTTCTCGAGGCCGTCTTGCGTACCGTAAAGTGTCAGGTTTTCTTTTGAAGCTGCCTTAAAATCTTGCTGTAAAACTTCGGCACTAAGCCCAACGTGCTTGGCGATTTTCGATAGATTTTCGGCCAATTTTTCATCATCAATCAAAGGAAAAATGATAGTTTTAGCTTCGGTATTTTTGGTAGTTATGTTAATTTGCATAATTTAAGTTTTTGCACGAATATAGAATTGCTATCGACTTTCCGACTATTGACCATGGACTAAAAAAACAACCACTCAACGGCCTTCGGAAACTCTTGTCCCCAGCGTTTTTCGTTGTGTTCGCCCTTGGGGTCAGTCGAAAGTTTTATTTTTATTTTCTCAGTATCCCAACCTTGACTTTCGATGCTTTCTTTCATTTTTTTTATATTCGGAACCATTGCCGAACCCTCTTTTCCACCACCGTAAAGGTATATATTGGTATCCATCGGACTAAAAAACTCAATTGCGTCGAAGTAAATTTTGGGCGAAACCCACAGTGCGGGCGAAAACACCATGAGGCGGCCAATGGCTTCGGGGTACATCAAACCCGCATAAATACTTATCAAGCCACCCATCGAACTGCCGCCGATTCCCGTAAACTGTCGTTCGGTTTTGGTTCTGAAATTGGCATCAATGTAGGGTTTTAGGTTACGGACAATAAAGTTGGCGTACTTCATACCCAAACCTTTGCCTTTTTTGGCAATCGTGTAGGGCGAATATTCATTGAAACGCTCATCTTCCCCGTGTTCGATGGCAACCACAATCACATCGCCCATATTCCGTTTTGACAAAAGCGAAAGCCGTTTGTCTATTTCCCAGTTGCCGTAGTTTGAGCCTTCACCAAAGAGATTTTGGGCATCTTGCATATACAGCACGGGATACGTTTTTTCAAGATTTTGGTCGTAATCGTGGGGAAGTAAAATATAAATTTTCCGTGTTTTATTTAATTGCGGAATTTTGAAATCTTCGGAGATGACCTGCACCTTCGGCATCATTTTTTTGATAGAAGCCGTTGCTCCATCGTGCCGCCAGTAAGGTACAAAATCTTCGTACTTTCCTGATAGCGAATCAATTAGCCGATTTGTAGGAGCATTTCCGTAGGTATCCAACTCTACATAATTCCAGCCACCACGGGTATATTTATATTCTATTTTCTCGGGCAGCTTGATTTCGGGAGCAAACGTAAATTTGTACTTTCCCTTGCTCACTCGCTGCATTTCAAAATCTGCAACATCAGGATTCCATTCCGTAAAATTCCCTGCCAAATACACGGGTCTCTCATCATCAACGGGGGTGGTAAGCTCTAAACTCAATAAATTTCGGTTACTCATTTTTACTTTTCATCAGTGGTTTGTAAACGTAAATTTACAGAATATAACGTTGTTTTGCGTCGAACGCTTCCAAAACTTAACACATAAAATACGCAAAGTGTTTATAGTCAAGTATTTGCGAATGAAAAAAGCGGAATATTTACTTTTATTGAAAGCAAATATTCCGCCAAAATTTTATGTTTCAGATAAATTTCAGACCAAAGCTTCCCACAAGATTTCGACTGGGTGCAAGGCTTTTCGACCCGTTCCGTCATGAATTTGGTGGCGGCAACTTGTGCCAGGTGCGGCGATGATTGTGTCCTCGGCTTGCTTTCTTACCGTTGGAAAAAGTACCAATTCACCTATTTTCATCGAAAGTTCGTAGTGTTCCTTTTCGTATCCAAACGATCCCGCCATGCCGCAGCACCCCGACGGAATGAGATGCACTTCGTAGTTTTTGGGCAACGATAATATCTTTTTCGTCGGCGTAAGCGAAGCAACGGCTTTCTGTTGGCAATGTCCGTGCAGTTTTATGAGGCGTTTTTCTTGGGTAAACTGCTCGCTCGTGATGCGTTTGGCATCAATTTCACGGGCAATAAACTCATCAATCATCAAAGCATTTTTGGCTAATTTTCGGGCATCATCTGCCAAATGAGCATCAACTAAATCAGGATATTCGTCCCGAAAAGTCAAAATCGCCGAAGGTTCAATACCAATCATTGGCGTATTTTCGTTGATTAAATCTTTCAATAATTCAACGTTTTTATTGGCTAATTTCTTGGCATCTTGCAACATTCCTTTTGATAAATACGCCCGCCCCGAGTCGGTATGATTTGGTATAACTACTTCATAACCAAGCCTTTGCAATAAGTCAATGGCTTTCTTGCCGATTTCAACGTCATTGAAATTCGTAAATTCATCGCAGAAGAGGTAGACAATAACCCCCCCCACCCCCAGAGGGGGAGCTTTTTCTTTTTCACCTTTGGTGAAAAAAGTTTCTGGTAACAGGTTTTTAGCTCCCCCTCTGGGGCGGTTCGACGTTTCGACGGGGGGGGCTGTTGGGTAGAAATCTTTTAGGGTAGTTTTCCCCAAAAGTGGCATTGTGCGGTCGGGGTGAAAGCCGATGATACGATTAGCGATTCTACGAAGCGGAGCATTCCCCAAGAAAAAATTGTACGCCCACGGCACGTACGAGGCGATATTGCTCATTTTTGCATAATTACCAATGAGCCACGAACGAAGCGGCACGCCATTTTTTTCGTAATAATGCTGCAAAAACTCCATTTTCAATTTCGCCATATCAACATTAGATGGACACTCCGATTTGCAGCCTTTGCAAAGTAGGCATAGGTCAAGAACTTCCTTTGCCCCCTCTGCCCCCAGAGGGAGAACTTTTACTCCCCCTTCTGGGGGTTGGGGGGCTGTCAAATACTCCCTTAAAATATTAGCTCTCGCCCTCGTGGTATCTTTTTCGTTGCGAGTGGCCATATAACTCGGACACATCGTGCCGCCACTCAATTCGGTTTTTCGGCAGTCGCCCGAGCCGTTGCACTGCTCGGTGTGCTGCAACATATTTTGGTTGTTGTATCGAAACACAGTCTTAAACTCAGGCACTTGCTGGTCGGCTTCGTAACGCAGAAACTTGTCCATCGGAGGCGTATCAACGATTTTGTTTGGGTTAAAAATATTGTGCGGATCCCAAACCTGTTTCAATTCTTTTATCAAGGCATAATTTTTATCTCCGATTTGCTCACGGATAAATTCGCCCCGTAGTCGCCCGTCGCCGTGTTCGCCCGAAAGCGAGCCTTTATATTTTTTCACCAATGTCGAAATCTTTTCGGCAATTAACCTAAACTGTCGGTGTCCTTCGCTGGTTTTCAGATTAATGATTGGTCGCAGATGAATTTCGCCCGAACCAGCATGAGCATAATGCACAGCCGACATATTATTTTGGGTCAAAATTTCATTAAATTCCCTGATAAATTCGGGCAAATCATTGACATCAACGGCCGTATCTTCAATCACGGCAACGGCTTTTTCATCGCCTGGCAGATTTGAAAGTAAGCCCAAACCTGCTTTGCGTAACGTCCAAACTTTCTTGGTATCTTCACCAAAAAGCAACGGAAAATGATACCCCAAACCTGCCTCACGCATTTCGGCTTCCATTTCGGCAGCTAATTTCTCTACTTCTTCTCGGGAGTCACGGGCAATTTCTACTACTAATATTGCCGCAGGGTCGCCCTGCACAAAGAAACGATTTTTGAGTTGTTCTTTGTTTTCTTTCGTACACGCCAATATATAATGATCCATCAACTCAACCGCCGAGGGCTTGTATTTCAAGGCAATCAGATTTGCCCGAAGCGAATCATCAATCGAATCAAAATGCCCGCAAACCAAACCCAAATGCTTCGGCGGCAACGGATTGACGTGAATTTTTATTTCTGTTAAAAACATCAGCGTACCCTCCGAACCAGCTATTAGTTTGCAGAAGTTGAACCCCCTCCCGACCTCCCCCAAAAGGGGAGGAGAAGAAGCCCCCTCCCTTTTGGGGAGGGTTGGGGTGGGGTCAAATGCGTCCATCAATTCATCAATCGCATAACCCGTATTTCTCCGTTTAATACTTGGCTTAGGAAATTCTCTTCGGATTTCGTCTTGATTTTCGGGGTCAATCAATACTTTGTGTATGTGTCGATAAAGTTCTCCTTCTAAGCCTTCTCCTGTCATTTTTGAGTCGAAAGAAATTCCCCCTCTGGGGGCAAGGGGGCTGAACTCTACAAAACTCCCATCGCTCAAAAAACCTTTCACTTCCAACAAATGATCACGGACGCTACCATAGACTATTGAGTTAGAGCCACACGAATTATTCCCCACCATACCGCCAATCATGGCACGGTTGGCCGTTGAGGTTTCGGGACCAAAGAAAAGACCGTATTCTTTCAAAGCGAAGTTCAGTTCATCACGCACCACGCCAGGCTGCACCCGCACCCAACTCTCGGCTTGATTTACCTCTAATATTTTGGTGAATGTTCGAGAAACATCAACGATTATACCATTGCCCACCACCTGCCCAGCCAGCGAAGTACCAGCCGTGCGAGGAATTAAGGAAGTTTTATTTTTATGAGCAAAATCTATCAACTTCTTAATATCAGCCTCGTCTTTTGGTATAGCCACCGCCAAGGGCATCTCCCGATATGCCGATGCGTCGGTGGCATAAAGCGTCCGCATTGTACTATCAATATGAAGTTCGCCCGCCAAATCTTTGGCAAGTTGCTGTAATTGTTGGTCAATCATTGGGTGCAAATTTTGAATTTTTCAAAGAAATTTATTTTTTCTAAAATGCAATAAAAAAAACTATTAATGAATAGATAATCTTAAAAAAGTACAAATAACTAATACACTCTTTCACTAACCCACAATCAAGGGTAATTGTTCTATGGGCGATTTTTTAGCACGAGTGCTTTAACACAAAATTACCATGAAAATCTGAACAACATATTGTTTTTGTACAATTTTTAAAAATTGAATTTTTTGAAGAAATTTTATTTTTTAGTATAATTTTTTGGACTTTATGTATTTCTTTTTGTAATTTTGGGGGTTAATCGAAAAAATAGTTCAATACTTTCTAAACAAAATTCTATATCACTTAGTTAGAATTTCCTAACCAAATTATTTATAGAACTATATGATAAGAAAAAAAAGACTCTTTTTTGATTAAGTTAAATCTTTATTAATCTTTCTTTAATTACAACCTATGATGAAGTCCTACCAAGTGGGTCGCTATTTTGAGCGACTATCGGCTGGTGTGAAAAAATTCGTTTTCACAATCGCCGCAATGCTGTTGACATCACTCACTTTTACAGTGATGGCTCAAGAAGTAACTGTTTCGGGTACAGTAAAAGGAACTGACGGCGGTGGTCTGCCAGGAGTTACTGTACAAGCAAAAGGTACTACCAAAGGTACGCAAACCAATTTAGATGGTTCTTACAAACTTGCGGGTGTGCCAAAAGCTGGTACATTGGTATTTAGTTTTGTAGGCATGGAAACCAAAGAAGCAGCTATCGGTAACAAGACTGTTGTTGATGTGACGATGGTTGATGATACCAAAGCTCTCGAAGAGGTAGTAGTAGTTGGTTATGGTACACAAAAGAGAAAAGAAATCTCTGGAACTGTAACGAGTTTGGGAAGCCGTGAGTTTAACGCTGGGGTTGTTACAAATCCTTTGCAAGCTGCTCAAGGTAAAGTTGCGGGTTTGGTAATCACACAAAGTAGTGGTGATCCAAATTCAAGACCAACGGTGCGTTTG
This sequence comes from Emticicia sp., assembly GCA_031378715.1. Classification (GTDB taxonomy): domain Bacteria; phylum Bacteroidota; class Bacteroidia; order Cytophagales; family Spirosomataceae; genus Emticicia. The sequence continues at coordinate 7,216 of JANNEN010000070.1, read as the reverse complement.
AGAGGAACGGGTTCGCTAAGTGCGGGTTCTGAGCCACTTTACGTAATTGATGGTGTGATTGGTGCCCCAATCGAAAACGTTGCCCCAGAAGATATTCAGACAATGGATGTACTTCGTGATGCATCTTCGGCGGCCATCTATGGTTCAAGAGGTGCCAATGGTGTAATCTTGATTACAACCAAAAGAGGTAAGTCTGGTGCTCCAACGGTTGATTATACTGCTTATGTTGGTCAAGAAACTATCTCACAAAGACCAGACTTGATGAATGGTGCTGAGTTCAGACAAGCAGCCACTAAGTACAAGCAACCATTTACTGATGGTGGAGCAAATACTGACTGGTTAGATGTAATCACTCGCAAAGCAACCAGCCAAAACCATAATCTTGGTATTTCGGGTGGCTCTGAGACTTTCTCGTACCGTGCATCGGTTGGTTATTTAGACCAAATTGGCACATTGATTGGTTCAGGAAAAGACCGTATAAATGCACGTTTAAATCTTGATTCGAAAGCGATGAATGGCAAGTTGAACATGAGATTCAATATGTCTGCTTCACAAGCCAATGCTGATATTGCCCAAGACAGAGCAATCGGTTTTGCAATGAATATGCGTCCAACTGACCCAGTTTATAATTCAGACGGAACATATTTCCAGATTCCAGGTACATTTGCTAACTTCAACCCATTAGCGGTTGTAGAGAATGTATCTGCTAAGGAGAAGTTGCAAGATTTATTATTCAACGCACAAGCAGGTTATACAATCATGGACGGCTTGGTGTTTAATGTTAGTGGAACTTTGCGTTCACAAAACAAAAACATCAATAGTTTTGTAAAATCTATCCCTGGGAACTTACTTGCGGTAGTTGGTGGAAACTCAGGATTCAGAGGATTGAATGCAGAAAATGACAAACAGTTAGAAACTACTTTGAGCTACACCAAAGCAATTAGCGATAACAGTACTTTGAGTTTATTGGGTGGCTATACTTATCAAGATGTTATCAAAGACGGTTTTGGTGCACGTAATAATAACTTCTTGTCGGATTTGTTGGGAGCAAATAATATTGGTTCAGGTCTTGGTATCAGAACTGACCCAAATGCTACGTTCTCTTACAAAAATGAGTACAAATTAGTTTCGTTCCTTGCTCGTGCTCAGTACAGTTTAGCAAACAAATACTTTGCTACTGTAAACGTACGTCGTGATGGTTCTACCAAATTTGGTGATAACAACAAGTGGGGCTTCTTCCCATCGGTTTCGGTGGCTTGGGCATTGAGCGAAGAGGCTTTCTTGAAAGGCAACTCAATAGTTGATAACTTGAAACTACGTGTAAACTGGGGAAGAGTAGGTAACTCAGAAGGTATTAACCCTCTGCGTTCACGTTCATTTTATGGCCCTAATGGCTCGTATTATGATGGCGGTACTGATAGCTTCTTGCCTTCGTATGGTATTCAAGGAAACCCAAATCCTAACTTGAAGTGGGAAATAAACGAAAACTACGGTGCTGGTTTAGACTTCTCTTTGATGAAAGGAAAACTATCGGGTTCGATTGACTATTATACTCGTACTACAAGAGACCTACTATATATTGTAGATGCCCCGCAAGAAAAAGGATTTGTATTCCCGACAATCTTGGCCAACGTTGGTAGTATGCAAAACAGAGGTGTTGAAATCACTACTTCTTACCAGTGGGTTGATAATGCTAAGTTCTCGTTTAGTTCTACACTTGCAGGTTCATTCAACAAAAACAAGGTGTTAAGTTTGAAAAATAACGAGTTCGCAGCATCTGACCAAATTTTCTTGCAAACTAACTTAGGTAGCTTCATCAGAGGAACCTCAGCGGTTGCATTCTCAGTATTGCAGGCAGGCCAGCCAATTGGTGTGTTCTACGGAGCTAAAGTTGCTAAAATCGAAAACGGTAGATACGTATTCCAAGATTTGAACGGCGATGGTAAAGTAAACCAAGCAAATCCTGACAGAGAAGACCAAACTTATTTGGGTACTCCGACTCCATTATTTGTTGGTGGTTTGACTAATAATATCAGATACGGTAATTTTGATTTGCAGTTCCAGTTGATTACCAATTTGGGAGCAAAAATCGTAAATACTAACCAATTGCTATTGGGTCGTCAAGATGGTCGTGTGGCTGAAAGTAACGCTTTACGTTCTACTTTGACAACGGTTATCAACGATGAGCGTTCGTTGCCAATGGATTATTACGTAGAAAATGGCAACTATGTCCGTTTGAATAATGCTTCTTTGGGCTACACTATTCCAGTAGGAAAAGGTGTTGTGAAGAGAGCAAGAGTATATGTAGCTGGTAACAATCTATTGTTGTTTACTAAATACTCAGGGGTAGATCCTGAAATTAGTCAAGCATTAAAGGTTGATGGTGATAATAGAAGAGCACCCGGTGTTGATGTGCGTGAAACTTTCTACAAGACTCGTGGTATCACGGCTGGTGTAAGTTTAAGTTTCTAAAAAAAATAAAACCATTTGTGTTCGCAAATCGTTTATACAATAACTCAAAATAATTATAAATAAATAATATGAAAAAATTCATTTTTACAGCTCTGTCTGTATGTGCTTTGTCTTCATTGTCGTTACAATCTTGTACCGATTTAACTGAGCCAGTGTATGATGCAATTCCAGCCGATCAGTTTTTGAAAACTGACGCTCAGGTAGCAGCAGCATTAGGACCAGCGTATGGTGGTTTGAGAGGCATTACTTGGGATTGGTTCAATCCGAGTGAAGCATCTTCTGATGAGTTGATTGTGCCAACTCGTGGTGGTGACTGGTTTGATAATGGTGACTGGTTGGCGTATTCTCGCCACACTTGGACGCCACAACACGGACCGATCAATGGTATGTGGGGATTTATCTTTGGTAACATTGCACAGGTAAATCAGTTGATTCCTGTAGTAAAGGCAAACAAAGCAGCCGTTGATGAGTTGCGTGCTATCCGTGCATTTTATTATTTCTTAGCAATTGATGCTTTTGGTAATGTGCCAATCGTAACTGATGCTGCTTCAAATGCTGCTACCAAACCACGTGCTGAGGTATATGCGTTTATCGAGAAAGAATTGACTGAGGCTATTCCAAGCCTAACCGCTGGAAAAGCATACAGCCGTATGACACAAGATGCCGCTAATATGTTGTTGGCTAAATTGTATCTAAACGCTGAAGTTTACAAGAAAGCCCCTGAGTGGCAGAAAGCATTAGACGTTACTAACAAAGTTATTGCATCTAAGAATGCTTACGCTCTTGGTTCTTCAACTTTGAGTAACTTTATTGTTCAAAACCAAGGTTCGGGAGAAAATATCTGGGCCATTCCTTTTGATAGTTTTGTAGCGGGTGGTATGAACTTCCAAATGAGAACTTTGCACTACGCAAATCAACAAACTTATGGTTTGGGTAACTCACCATGGAACGGATTCTGTACATTAGCTGATTTCTACAATTCATTTGAGAAAACAGATTTACGTAAAGCAATGTGGATCGAAGGACAGCAGTTTGCCGCTTCGGGTGCAAAATTATTAGATGCAAAGAATCAACCCTTATCTTTTATTGCTGATTTCCCGAAAGATCAAATGACTGATGCCGATCCTGAGTTTCAGGTAGCTGGTATCCGTGCTCAGAAGTATGAGATTCAGAGAAATAATCCAAATGGTGATCAAAGTAATGACTACGTAGTATTCCGTTATGCTGATGCCCTTTTGATGAAAGCTGAGGCTTCATTCAGACTCGGTAAAACTGCCGATGCTTTGGTAGAAATCAACAAAATCAGAACTCGTTCGGGCGTTGCTCCGATGATGACTTTGACTGAGAAAGATATCTTGGCAGAAAGAGGTCGTGAAATGGCTTGGGAAGGATGGAGACGTAACGATATGATTCGTTTCGGTACATTCAGTCTCGAGAGAAAATTCATGAAGAACTTGAACAAGACGAGAGAATTGTTCCCGATTCCACAAGCTCGCAGAGATGCAAACCCACTATTGACACAAAATCCTGGGTATTGATATTTTATTCTTTTTGATAAAAAGGCAGTACCCAACGGTGCTGCCTTTTTATTTGAACCCCACCGAGCGTCTTTTAGATTTGCTTTTTAACTCATGTTACGCACGTGCTAATTTCCCCTCCTTTTTTCAAGGAGGGGTGCCTGACGTAGTCGGCGGGGTGGTTTTTCAACGAATAATTTGTTTTTTAGGACTTCCCCTTTACCCCTCCGTCCGACTATCGTCAGGACCCCTCCCCTTGAAAAAAGGGGCGACCGTCGCACGGAGGAAATTATTTAACACAAATTTGTGGGTACACAATAGTTTTGGAGAGGGTACGATAATTATTACTTTAACCTATACTGATGAAAAAACTACTTTGGGCAATCCCTTGCATTTTTCTTTCGCTTTCCTGCAAAAAGACAGAAAATACGCTATTCGAATCACTTCCTGCATCAGAAACAGGTATCGACTTTGTGAACAAAAGCCTTGAAAAAAAAGATTTCAATATCTTCAATTATCGAAATTTTTATAATGGCGGCGGCGTAGCCATCGGCGATGTAAACAACGATGGGCTTTCGGATATTTTTGTTACTTCAAATTTTGAAGCTAATAAATTGTATTTGAATAAAGGTAAAATGACTTTCGAGGACGTTACGCTGAAAGCAGGAATTACTGGAAAGAAATTCTGGTCCACGGGCGTAACTTTTGCCGATGTCAATGGTGATGGTTTGATGGATATTTATGTTTGCAATTCGGGCAGTCGTGACCAACGGGGCAACCAACTTTATATCAATCAAGGTATAAAAAACGGTGTGCCGACGTATCTCGAAAAAGCCAAAGAAGCGGGCCTCGAAGATGGTGGGTTTTCGACCCACGCCGCTTTTTTTGACTACGACCGTGACGGCGATTTAGATATGTATTTGCTCAATAATAGCTTTACACCGATTGATAAATTAGGTTATCAGAATCTAAGAAATGAGCGGGATAAATTGGGGGGGGATAAGTTGTTTAGAAATAGCCCCCTAACCCCCGATGGGGGGATACCAAAAATTGGAGAAGTGCCGAATTTTGTTGATGTTTCGGAGGATGCTGGTATTTATGGGAGTTTGATTGGCTTTGGTTTGGGTATTACGATTGGTGATGTCAATAATGATAATTGGCCCGATATTTACATCTCGAATGATTTTTATGAGCGAGATTATCTTTACATTAATCAAAAAAATGGCACTTTCAAGGAAGACCTTGAAAATCAAATGCCACATACGAGCCTTAGTTCGATGGGAGCTGATATTGCGGACATTAATAATGATGGTAATTTAGATATTTTCGTAACGGATATGCTTCCCGCTGACGACCGACGACTGAAAACTACGAGCATTTTTGAGGGCTATAATTTGGTTGATTTGAAGTTAAAACAAGGTTTTTGGCACCAATATATGCGAAATAGTATGCAACTCAACAACGGAGATGGTTCGTTTAGTGAAGTTGCCCAATTAGCCAATGTCCACGCCACCGATTGGAGTTGGGGAGCATTGATTTTTGATATGGACAACGATGGACAAAAAGACCTTTTTGTGGCCAATGGCATCGGAAAAGATCTGACCGACCAAGATTTTGTGGAGTTTTTGGGTGATAGAAATACCATGCAGCAAGCCAAACAGCAGATGCTGGAAGGCAAAAAATTTGATGCCAAAGAATTTATTGATAAGATTTCGTCCGTGCCGATTGCTAATTATGCCTTTGCCAATACGGGCGATTTGAAGTTTATGAATAATGCCAAAAAATGGGGCCTCGAAGGGCCTGGATTTTCAAATGGCTCGGCTTACGGTGATTTGGATAACGACGGCGATCTTGATTTGGTTGTAAATAATTTAAACGCACCGCTTTCGGTTTTCAAAAATAGAACAAATGAGCAAAGCAAAAATCATTTCTTGACCATAAAATTAAAAGGAACGGCTCAGAACTTGAATGGTATCGGGGCAAAAGTGACGGTTTATCAACAAGGGCGAAATATATTGTTGCAACAAATGCCTAATCGGGGTTTTCAGTCTTCGAGCGACCACCAAATGGTTTTTGGTTTGGGCGACAAAAACACGATTGATTCCCTGAAAATCATCTGGACTGATGATAAGATGCAAGTCATTAAAAATCCAAAAAGTAACCAGACGCTAACTTTGGATTATGCAAATGCTAATCAAGTTTTCAAGGCAAATGTTTCACCAAAAAATCAATTATTTAGCGATATTTCAGAAAATACGCTTACTTATTCGCACCAAGAAAGCAATTTTCAAGATTATGACCGTGATGTTTTACTCAAACAAAAATACTCAACGCAAGGCCCAGCGATGGCGGTTGGTGATTTAAACGCAGACGGCTTGGACGACCTTTATTTGGGCGGTGCGGCAGGTCAGGTGAAGCAACTTTTCATTCAACAAAAAAATGGAAAGTTTACTGAGTCGAAGCAAATAGATTTTGGCATGGACGTTACGACCGAAAATACCGATGCCGTATTTTTTGATGCTGATAAAGACAATGACCTTGATTTGTTTATCGTAACGGGCAGCAATGAATTCTTGGAAAATGCCCCCGAATTGCACGATTTACTTTACTTAAATGATGGAAAAGGAAATTTCAAACGAGATATTCGTTTTCCTTCTATTTTTGAAAATGGCTCTTGCGTAACTGCTGGCGATTTTGACAAAGATGGCGACCAAGATTTGTTTGTGGGTTCACGCATGATTTCGGGCAAATACGGTATGAATCCAAGCAGCAATTTTTATATCAACGATGGAACGGGCAATTTCAAAAATCAATCGAAGCGATTTATTCCCGAAATCGTAAACTTAGGAATGGTAACAGATGCCGAGTCGGAGGACATTGATAAAGATGGGTTTTTGGATTTGATCATTACGCAAGATTGGGGTGAAATTGTGGTATTTAAGAATGAAAAAGGTCGAAAAATGACACTTTCGAGCAAAATTAAAGACTCAGAAGGACTATGGAATTGTATAAAACCCGCCGATATTGATGGCGATGGCGACGTTGATTTCATCGCAGGGAACATTGGCGATAATACAAAATTGAAAGTTTCGCCCGAAAATCCAGCGTTTTTGAATGTCAATGATTTTGATAGAAATGGTACGACCGAACAAATTATTTCGTGCCTAACCGAAGACGGAAAAACCTATCCGATGGTGCTAAAAGGTGAGTTGCAAAGGGCTTTGCCG
>JANNEN010000125.1:0-19080 GCA_031378715.1 Emticicia sp. | reverse complement strand
TTTTTTTATTGAATTAAGTAGTTGAATAGAAATAATCGACATTTTAAATTTAGCTAACTTGCTTATTATAAGCATTTTACACCATTAAATATTCAACATTTATCATTAAACATTACTTAATATTATAATCAAGAGTTTTATCTTACCAAACCAATTGAAATCTGAAACTGACTCGGAGCCATCTGAAATTGGATAGGATTATTAGCTGGACCGATTTCGTAATCAATCAATCGGGATAAACCCTCGTACCGCCCTTCAATAAAGAAATGCTTAAACTCAAAGCCTAAACCTGCGTTCACACCAAAAGTTGGCCTGTTGAGTAAATTATCTTTAAAATCCGTTGCTGTATAAACACGTAAAGCATCATCTAATGAAGCATTGAAATTTGTAGGAAACGACATCATTGGTCCCGCAAAAATTCTGCCTTGACGAAAACGAATCCCAAAGGTAAGTGGAACATCAATAGCCGAAACAGCTCCATTTACTCGTTTAAAAAAAGCACCACTGGTTTGCAAAATATCAATATATCCTCCTTTTTTTGAATAAATTGCTTCTGGTTGAAAGTAAAACGAGCCACGTGTAAGTCTAACAAAAGCACCACCCAAATATCCTAAAACTGACTGCGGATTGTTTAGGAAATTATCTCTTGTAATAGGAAACTGCGGTAAACCCGTAGAAGTTACTCGTACTACATTCGTGATTTCAGTAATGTTGTACCGCCCAAAATTAGCCCCTCCCCTAAACCCAAATTGAAACTTTACTCGGTCACGTTTGTACTCTTGGGCGTAGCTCAGGGTATCTTGCTCTGTTTTCTTTCGTTTTTTCGTCTTTTCTTTTACCATTACCTCAAAATCATCACGCATCAGCAACGAATCACGCTTCATTTTGGCGGTATCTACTTGGGCAAAAACTGTAACCGAAATCAGACTAAATAATAGTACTAACTGTTTTTTCATCTCAAAGCTCATTTTAAGTAATCAATAGCCGATGGCCGATAGACCGTAGCAGTATAAGTCACTGGTTATCAGTGATTTATAAAAAATCATTTTGTCGATTAAATATTTTTAGGTATTTAAAAGTAAAATTCTAACGAAAATGTCATCAAAAATCAAGCCATAAAATTTTATTTTGCGTTCACGATTGCAACCGTAAAGCGTACTACACAAACCAATTTTTGCTCTTCCGAGGTAATTTTAATATCCCAGATGTGCGTTGTTCGTCCCAAATGTAGCGGCAATGCTTTGGCATAAACCCACCCGCTACTCACAGGCCTGATGTGGTTAGCATTGATTTCCAGACCGACGGCTCGTTGAGTTGTGGGGTCATCTAAGGTCAGTACAGAGGCCACACTACCAAGCGTTTCGGCCAGAGCCACCGATGCCCCGCCATGCAAAATTCCAAAAGGCTGTTGCGTACGATGGTCCACGGGCATTCGGGCGGTTATGAAGTCTTCGCCCACTTCCAAGAACTCAATACCAAGATGCTCCGCCATAGAAGTAGCTCCAAAGGGGGCTTTACTATTAATATCAATGTGTTTTTTGAACATGATTTACAGTGGTTTTTTGTTGTAGAGATAATAAATTCATAGAAAAATAGCTTTTCCCATGAGATATAAAGTCCAATATTTCGTAATTTTGCACCTTTATCGAAATTTAGCTCTAAAATAGGGTTTGTTTCAGAAACATTCAATTATAAATACTGATATTTTGCTTACCAAAACAATTTATTTGATTCGACACGGTGAAACCGAACTGAATCGACAGGGAGTAGTGCAGGGCAGCGGCATTGATTCTGACCTTAACGAAGTGGGTTTCATGCAAGCTAATGCTTTTTTTGAGGCTTACAAAGATGTCCATTTTGATAAAATTTATACCTCAAAACTCCGCCGTACGGTGCAATCAGTGCAGGAATTTATCAATTTGGGTATTCCATGGGAGCAGCTCGAAGGTCTCAACGAAATCTCTTGGGGAGAAAAAGAAGGCAAAGTTCCGAATTATCTCGAAGACGAAAACTACCATGAAATCATAGCCAATTGGAGCAAAGGCAAAACCAACGTTCCCGCCGCAAAAGGTGGCGAAAGCCCCGAGCAAGTAGTAACTCGCCAGTCAATCGCTTTTGAAACCATTATGAGCCGCCCCGACGAAAGCACCATTTTGATAGCCATGCACGGCCGTGCCATTCGGATACTTATCACTTATTTATTACAGCTTCCGTTAGCAGCAATGGATTCTTTCAGCCATAGTAATCTGTGCCTTTATCGACTGCATTTTGACTATAAATCTCAAAAATTTCATCTCGACATTGCCAATGATATCAGCCACTTGGCCATGGCCTTTGTTGGCTAAAATGCCCGTTTACGGGTTTATATCCCCACTGATGTAGAAAAAATCAGTTTTACACCAAACTATCTGTATGTTTATCTTGTAAATAAACAAGAAAGGTACGAAACTTTGGAAATCATGAATTCCAGATTAGCAAGGAACATAACATGAAAAAAAGCAAATTATATTGGACATTTCAGATAATCGGGTGGTCACTTTATTTCGGCAACGAGATATTTGTCTATTCAATACAATACGGCTTTGATAATCAAATGTTATTTCAGGCGGTAGCCAATATTTTGTTGGCTATCTTTCTAACCCACGCTTTCAGATACATTGTAAAAAAATACAACTGGATTCACTTGCCATTACCACAATTAGCTCTGCGGGTTTCGCTCGGGGTTTTTGTAATGACCAATTTTATGGTGGCACTCAACCTTCCCTTAGATGTCAAATACACGGGGCAACTCCTGAGCAACAACCCGATTTTGGCCATAGAATATTTCATTAATCTATCAAAACCGATGCTGGTTTGGGTTTTGATTTATGTTTTTTACCATTATTCGGAAGAAAAAGGTCAGCGAGAAATTGAACAATTAAAACTCCGAACCTCCATCAAAGAGTCGGAAGCCAAGGTTTTGAAAGCTCAAATGAACCCTCATTTTATGTTTAATGCCCTCAACAGCATCAGAGCTTTGATTTATGAAGACCCCACCAAAGCCCAACAAAGCATCACACAGCTATCGAATATTTTGAGAAGTTCGCTCATTGCTGACCGCCGCACGACTATCTCGCTCAAAGAAGAACTCCGTACGGTTGAGGATTATTTAGCTCTCGAAAAAGTACGCTACGAAGAACGCCTACAAACCAAATGGGACATCAACGACAATACACTGGGCATACAAGTACCGCCCATGATGCTGCAAACATTGGTCGAAAATGCCATCAAACACGGTGTACAAAAAGCTATTGACTGGGGTTTTGTCGAAATCAACACGAGTATCGTAGGAAACCAATTATACATCAAAATCCGAAATACGGGGCAGCTTCGTAGTACCGATTCGGACTCCGAATCGGGTGGTTTTGGACTAAAAAATACTGCACAAAGGCTCGATATTCTCTACGGAAGTGAGGCTTCATTCAAGATTTATCAAGAAGACGGCCTAACCGTTTGTGCGGAAATCGTTTTGCCAAATAATAGTTTTGACAAGAAAAACGCAAATATTACGCTCGAACCTTCGGTTATTAGAGCGGCAAGTTGAGTAGAGCAAAATCTTTAAAATCCGAAAAAAATATCAACTATGAAAGCACTTATCATTGACGACGAACGACTGGCTCGCAACGAACTTAGACGTTTATTAGAAAATTTTCCGAAAATACAAATCGTTGGCGAAGCAGCCAATGCCGAAGAAGCCCTCACGCTGATTGATGAGCTATCACCCGATTTACTTTTTTTGGATATTCAAATGCCAGGAAAAAATGGTTTTCAGCTCCTCGAAGCCATCGAAGGCAAAGTTCCCGAAGTTATTTTCACAACGGCTTATGACGAGTACGCCCTAAAAGCATTTGAGTTTAATGCCCTTGATTATTTGATGAAACCCGTTGATATGCAGCGTTTGGCCGAAGCTATTCAGCGAGTAGAAGAAGAACAAGTCCACGAAATAGAACGCAAGGAAGGGATCAAATTGTTGGGTGAAACCGACCAAGTTTTTGTGAAAGATGGCGAAAAATGCTGGTTCGTAAAACTCGGAAAAGTACGCCTTTTTGAATCAATGGGCAACTACGTTCGGCTTCATTTTGATGACCAAAAACCAATGATTTTAAAATCACTGAACAGCCTCGAAGAACGCCTCGACCCCAAAATATACTTCCGTGCCAACCGCAAGCACATCATCAACCTGACTTGGATTGATAAAATTGAGCCGTGGTTTTCGGGTGGACTATTGGTCAATATCAAACCGACTGAAAAAGGTACAACCACCGAAAAAATCGAAATTTCTCGACGTCAGGCAATTAAGTTTAAAGATTTGATGTCGTTATGATGTGGAGCGAACTTTCTGTCCGTTCACAAAAAACAAAAAAACCATAAGTTTCATTAAAGATTTTCTTAGATTTGTTCCATTCAACGAACACAAACTGTACGAATGACTGCAAAATCGAACCTCGACAAATTAGAAATACTCAATCGCAAAAACCAAGAAGCTACACTTGGTGGTGGACAAAAACGTATTGATGCCCAACACAAAAAAGGAAAACTCACCGCCCGAGAACGCATAGAACTCCTCCTTGATGAAGGCACATTTGAAGAAATCGGTAAATTTGTGATGCACCGAAGTAAAGATTTTGGTCTTGACAAAGAATATTATTTGGGCGATGGCGTAATAACGGGCTACGGTAATATTTCGGGTAGATTAGTTTATGTTTTTGCCCAAGATTTTACGGTTTTTGGTGGTTCGCTGTCGGAAACTTACGCCGAAAAAATCTGTAAAATAATGGATATGGCGATGCAAAATGGAGCGGCTCTCATCGGGCTAAACGACTCGGGCGGTGCCAGAATCCAAGAAGGCGTAAATTCATTGGCAGGCTACGCCGATATTTTTTACCGAAACACCTTAGCCTCGGGCGTGATTCCGCAAATATCGGCCATCATGGGGCCGTGTGCGGGCGGTGCGGTCTATTCTCCTGCTTTGACCGACTACGTTTTTATGGTCGAAAATACCTCTTATATGTTCGTTACGGGGCCAAATGTCGTTAAAACTGTAACGCACGAAGACGTAAGTTCCGAAGAATTAGGTGGAGCAATGACCCACGCCAGCAAGTCGGGTGTAACACATTTTGTGGCCGCCAACGAGATAGAATGTATAACCAACATCAAAAAACTGTTCAGTTATACCCCTTCAAACTGTGAAGAACAAGCACCTTTCGTAAATTACGAGTCGAATGGCAGCGAAAAACGCCCCGATTTATTAAAACTAATGCCCGAAAACCCCAATCAGCCCTATGATATGCGGGAGATAATCGAGCAAGTAGTTGATGCCGATAGTTTTTTTGAAGTACATAAATTTTTTGCTGAAAACATTGTCGTAGGCTTTGCCCGAATCGGCGGGCGTAGCGTGGGTATCGTGGGCAATCAACCTGCCGTCATGGCGGGCGTACTTGATATTAATGCCAGTTTGAAAGGAGCAAGATTTGTGCGTTTCTGCGACTGCTTCAATATTCCACTTTTGGTGCTGGAAGACGTACCAGGATTCTTGCCAGGCACCGACCAAGAATGGAACGGAATTATTTCGCACGGGGCAAAATTACTCTATGCTTTTTGTGAAGCAACCGTACCACGCATCACCGTAATCACCCGAAAAGCCTACGGTGGAGCATACTGCGTAATGAACTCCAAACACATCGGGGCTGATATGAACTACGCCTGGACATCGGCCGAAATTGCCGTAATGGGAGCCGCAGGTGCAGCCGAAATTATCTTCAAAAAAGAGATTTCGGAAGCCCAAGATTCCGCCTCAGAACTCAAAAGCAAAGTCGATGAATACACCGATAAATTTGCAAACCCCTATAAAGCGGCACACCGAGGCTACATCGACGAGGTGATTAGCCCCGAAGATACCCGCCAAAAACTTTTGAAGGCATTCAAAATGCTTGAAAACAAGGTGGCTACGCTTCCCCGCAAAAAACACGGAAATATTCCTTTATAGGTAATTAATAATGGATAATGCCTTAATCTATTGATTACAAAAATTAGAGATTATCGTTTATGTATATTTAATTTCTTAAAACTTCTTATATCTGCATTTTTTTAGAAGCTAAATCTTTGAAAATGTGGGTAAATAACTTCATTAATAATGATTAGCAAAGCAACTTTACAGGATATTCCTCAACTAAATTTATTGATAAATTCGGCATACCGAGGCGAATCTTCAAAAAAAGGTTGGACAACCGAAGAGCACCTGCTGGGAGGACTCCGAACCGATGAAACCGATTTAGCCGAATTACTTATCAAAGACAACGTAACGATTCTAAAATATTCCAAAGCCGATGCAATTATTGGCTCGGTATATTTGGAAATACAAAACGAGCAATTATACCTCGGTATGCTCACGGTTTCGCCCGAGTTGCAGGGCGGCGGTGTAGGCAAGAAACTCATGCAAGCCGCTGAGAGTTTTGCCCAAGAAAATACTCTTAGTAGTATCATAATGACTGTGATTTCGGTTCGGAAAGAATTAATTGAATATTACGAACGACGAGGATATATTAAAACTGGCGAAACAAAACCCTTCCCTATGGACGACCCCAAATTCGGCCTTCCAAAGCAATTTTTGGAGTTTATTGTGATGCAGAAAATTATTTGAGATATTAATATACTTCCTTGGAAGCATACCGCTTCTACGCAAAATCAATTATTCAGCTCTTCACCTTTTGTTTTTCAAAGATTATTGTGCAAATTATCAGTTTTTTTCGTACATTTGCATTTCTTTTTGGAAGAAACCTCCCACTAATCAATAATTAAGATATGCGTAAACTTCGTATTCTGTACGTAGCAAGTGAGATAAATCCCTTCCTGCAAGTTTCAGAAGTAGCTGACTTCCTTCGTAAACTTCCGCAAGCCATGCAAGAAAAAGGCATGGAAATCAGAATCCTTGTTCCTCGTTTTGGGTCAATTAATGAACGTAAAAATAGGCTGCACGAAGTTGTTCGCCTGTCGGGAATTAATATCACCGTTGGCGAAGACGAAAAACCCTTGATTATTAAGGTAGCTTCGATTCCGAGTGCAAAACTTCAAGTTTATTTTTTAGACAATGAAGACTATTTCAATAGAAAATACGTTTTCTTAGATAAAGAAGGGAGTTTTTACGATGACAACGACGAAAGAACAATTTTCTTTTGCAAAGGTGTATTAGAAACGGTAAAAAAGCTCGGTTGGGCTCCTGACATTGTGCATTGCACCGACTGGATGACCGCTTTGATTCCGTTGTACTTAAAAACAACCTATAAAAACGACCCTGTGTTTAAAGATACAAAGTCCGTTTTTACGATTTATAATAATATTTTCGATCATACGTTCGATGGAGATATTATTGAAAAAGCAAAATCAATGGACGTTTCGGACGAGAATTTGGCCAATTTACGTTCAGCCGATTTTGAAGGTTTTATCAAGATAGGTTGCCAGTACGCCGATTCAGTTGTGAGAGCCGATGAAGATATGAATGAAAATTTAAGTAAACTTTTGAATGAAATTGCAGCAAACACAATCGAAGCTGGTAGCGAAGATGACAACGTTACCGAAACGTATTTTAACCTATACACCGAACTTGTTCCTGAATAATATTTGTCAGGGTGTGCGTAGTATGCACCAAAGTTTTAAGCGGAATTTAGCTCTTACGCTATTTTCCGCTTTATTTTTCGCCTGCGAAGACCCAATCGGCATCATTGTAGACACGCCTGGTACGGGTGGACAAATCACAACGCTTTATACCGACACCATAAAGGTAGCCAGTTCAACTGTCATGTTGGACTCGACCTTTACATCAGGGCAAGCCAGTGGCGTGGTGGGGCGTTACCGTGACCCTATTTTTGGGCAAGTGACGGCCAATACTTTTTCTCAGATCACGCTTCCATTACTTAGTACGGGGGCTTATGCCATGCTTTCTTTTCCGAAAGTAGATTCTGGCTCAACTATTTATGACTCGGTTTATGTTTATGTAGCCCACAATGGTTTCTCGCAGGGTGACTCTACAAAACCTTACAGTTTGGCATTGCATCGGCTAACGGAAGATTTCGGAAAAGATAAAAAATACACCAAAGATGATGTGCTGAAATATACCCCGACACCTTTGGCAACCAAAACGTTTTCTTATAAAGAATTGAAACGGTCGATTTCGGATAAGCAAGATAGCTTGCTCAAATTCAAGCTGCCAAATGCCGTTGGACAAGAAATATACAATTTGTTTGGTACCGAAACGGGCAGAAATATTGATAAATTTACGGCCGCTATCAAAGGCTTGGCTTTTATATCAAGTGCTACGGGTGAAAATGTATATGGTATATCGGTTTCGGGAAGTTATATACAGATATTTTATCATACGACGGGTTCGACCGACCGAAAGAGTATTCCGTTATCCTTTTTTGGGCAACGTTTTAGTCAAATTCAGAGCGTACGACAGGGAACAATCTTGCAAAACCTGCAATTATCGAAGTCGATTCCTGCCAGTATGACCAATAATCGCACTTATTTGCAAACGGGTACGGGAATATCACCGAAACTAACATTTCAATCGCTGGCGGCACTTCAAAAAAACACGAATATAATCATCAATAAAGCGGAACTCGTTTTTGAACCCGATTTAGACCAAGTAAATAGTAATTACCGAACACCTCCACAAGTAGCTTTGGTACAACTTAATGACAACAATCAAGTTTTAAAAACCGCAGGGAATCTTATCAAATTTGTGGCTTTGGAAACGCTCGGTAGTACGCAATACGTAGCTTCATACAATGCCAGTACCAACAGTTATACTTTTAACTTTACGGCTTATTTGCAAGATTTAATCAACAAAAAGGAAACAAGTCAAGGGCTTGCCTTAGTGCCAAGTTTTTTGAATACTACCAACGGGACGATTGCGGTTTATAACAGTGATTTGTCAAGAATGGTGGTGAAAAACATAAAATTAAATGTGTTTTACTCGACAAAAAAGTAAGATTTTCTGATAAGAAAGCCCAGTTTGAGTAATCAAGCTGGGCTTTCTTGTTTAAAAACTATCGAAATATTAAAAAAATAAATTTTTAAAGAGCACTATTTACCCAAATTTTATAGATAAGTGATTTGCATAAATAAAAATTTTGGCAAGAAATCTTTCTTATCCACAATTCTATGACTCTTCATTTTTATTTAACTCTTTTTGCATATTTTTGAGTGAAAATACTCATTTGAAAAGGTTTTAGCTAAGTTTACAAACAAAAATAAAGAAACGTATGTGTGGAATTGTAGCGTATGTGGGGCATCGTGAGGCGGCTCCGTTGATTATCAAAGGCTTGAAAAGGTTAGAATACCGTGGTTATGATAGTGCAGGAATTGCTTTATTAAATGGTCATGGGTTGAAGATTTACAAGAAAAAAGGTAAGGTCTCGGCACTCGAAAACGAGTTAAAAGACAAAGACTTATTGGCAAAAATCGGCATTGGACATACCCGTTGGGCAACTCACGGCGAACCAAACGATGTAAACGCCCACCCGCACTATTCAAATAATGGTAGATTTGCGATTATTCATAACGGAATTATTGAGAATTATGCGGCCATCAAGCAAAATTTACTTAATAAGGGTTATACTTTTGAAAGTCAAACGGATACCGAAGTCTTGGTCAATTTTGTGGAGGATATTCAGAAAAACAAAAAATGTTCGCTCGAAGAGGCCGTTCGGGTAGCCCTCCACGAAGTAGTTGGAGCTTACGCCATTGTGATAATTGATAGTGAAAACCCCACCCAACTTATTGCGGCTCGTAAGGGTAGCCCGTTGGTGATTGGGGTGGGTGAAAATGAGTTTTTCTTCGCCTCCGATGCCACGCCAATAATTGAATACACCAAGGAAGTAGTTTATTTAGATGATTTTGAGATAGCCATTGTAAAAGATAATGAGTTGATAATCAAGAACTTAGCCAATGAAGCGGTTGATCCGTATATCCAAACGATTGAGTTAGAATTGGAAGCGATCGAGAAGGGTGGCTACGAACATTTCATGCTTAAAGAGATTTTTGAGCAACCCCGCTCAATAGCCGATTCGATGCGTGGAAGGATAAATATTGAAGATGCAAGTTTACTTTTGGGTGGTCTGGGCGGTTATCTTGATAAGATTTCAAAAACAAAACGTATCGTAATCGTAGCCTGCGGTACTTCATGGCACGCTGGTTTGGTGGGCGAATATTTGCTGGAAGAATTGGCCCGCATCAACGTTGAGGTCGAATACGCTTCGGAGTTTCGTTACCGAAATCCTATTATAAAAGAGGGGGATATTGTGATTGCAATTTCACAATCGGGCGAAACTGCCGATACAATGGCGGCTCTGGAATTAGCCAAATCTAAGGGAGCAATTATTTTGGGGGTTTGTAATGTGGTTGGCTCGTCGATTGCACGCATCACCCATGCGGGCGTTTATACCCACGCTGGCCCCGAAATTGGAGTGGCAAGTACCAAGGCATTTACGGCACAGGTAACGGTTTTGACGCTGATTGCCTTGGCTGTTGCTCAGAAAAAAGGCACAATTAGCAATGAATTATACCGTGAAATGTTATTTGGCTTAGATGCGATTCCTGCCAAAGTAGAAAAGATTCTGAAAAGTGCTGACAGAATAAAAGATATTGCTAAACTTTTCACTTTTGCCTCAAATTTTATCTTTTTGGGACGTGGGCTAAACTTTCCAGTGGCTTTGGAAGGAGCTTTAAAGCTCAAAGAAATCTCATATATCCATGCCGAAGGCTACCCCGCCGCCGAAATGAAACACGGGCCAATCGCACTTATTGACGAAGATATGCCCGTGGTTTTTATTGCCACCAAAGATAGTTCGTACGAGAAAATCGTATCGAATATTCAAGAAGTAAAAGCCCGAAAGGGTCGAGTGATTGCAATTGTGACGGAAGGCGATACGCTGATTCCGACAATGGTTGATTTTACGATTGAGGTACCCCGCACAAACGATTTGCTGCAACCGCTTTTGACCTCAATTCCTTTGCAGTTGATTTCATATTACATTGCTGTCATGCGTGGGCGAAATGTAGATCAACCCCGTAATTTAGCGAAATCGGTTACGGTTGAGTAGTAAAATATGGTACTCAGACCGTAAGTCCCTTTTGAAAAATAGGCGGATTTGCCAATTAGAGTAATTGAACCTGTTTAGACTTATTCACAGCATTTTCATAAAAACATTTACTAATCGAATAGCACACAGATAACACTGATTAAACTAATCTTCACAGGATAATCTAACAGAAAATCAGCGTAAATCAGTTTAATCTGTGTCATCAGTGTTAAAATATTTTTTATGAAAATGCCGTGAATAAGCTTAGACAGGTTTATTTTCCACCCAAAATAGCCATTCTCCCGAACCAACTTCAAAAACTAAATATCAATTTTCAAACTGAGTACGTTTCAAATCCGTTGCCGTTGTCGTTGTGACGATTCAGAAATTTTGTCATTTTCATTAGGTACCACCCAAACCCGCAGCAATGGTATTGATGAGAGATAAATTTTCGAGTTTTAGCTAAGTTTAAATTATGTTGTTATTAATGCAATACGGCAAGAAATGCTTACAAAAATATGTGTTTTTTGTAAGCAAAACTTGTGTTTTGGGTTAGCTATTCAAATTTGAAATTTAAAAAATAATTTTGAAACCTTAAAATAGGATTAAATCTATGATGAGGGTACTGAATTATTCAAAAAAATCTTTCAAGAGGTTTTAAAATAACCTAATTTTACGTAAAATACTCTTCAAAAATCTCCTGATGCAAAGAATTTTCCTCCTTCTCGCTTTCTCATTTATTTTTCAAAAAAATTTCGCTCAAGAAAAGTCAATTATCGTCAGAAATATTTCAGAAAAAATCAAGATAGATGGTATTTTAGACGAATCCGCTTGGAAAACTGCCCAAAAACTCCCCGATTTTTGGCAAACTTTTCCAAAAGATACTGTAAAAGCTCTGTACAAAACCGATATTTATTTGGCTTATGACGATAAAAATATTTACATCGCAGCCAAGATGTACGCTAAGGGAAATCGGTACGTTACGCCCTCGTTTCGCCGAGATTTTCGGGCGGGCGGTAATGATAATATCAGTTTTCTGTTTGATACTTTCAACGACAAAACAAACAGTTTTTTATTCGGAATCAACCCTTTTGGGGTCATGCGTGAGGCATTGCTTTTTAATGGAGGCACTGATAATGAATACTTTAACGCTTTTTGGGACAACAAATGGCAGGGGAATGCCAAGATTTTTGATGATTACTGGACTTGCGAAATAGCAGTGCCGCTGGCAACGCTTCGCTTCAAATCGGGCAGTACCAACTGGAATTTTAAGTCTTATCGCTTCGACACGCAAGCCAACGAAACCTCTTCGATTGTGCCGATTCCACAGAACCAAATCATCATGAATTTGGGCTATTCGATTCCGATTGAATTTGAGAAACCTTTACAAAAATCTGGGGCAAATATCTCCATAATTCCATATATGACGGCTGGAAGTACCCGAGATTTTGAGAAAGTAAATCCTGCGGCGGGCAATAAAATCAACTTTGGGGGTGATGCAAAAATCGGAATTACGTCGGGTTTGAACTTAGACTTGACGGCAAATCCTGACTTCTCAAATGTGGAAGCCGACCGCCAAGTAGTCAATTTGACTCGTTTTGATGTCAATTTTCCTGAACAAAGGCAGTTTTTTCTCGAAAACTCCGACCTTTTTACTGGTTTCGGGAGTTTCAATAACAATCCATTTGTACCGCCCGCAGGTACGCTCGGCACGGCGGGAAGTAGCCAAATTGTGAGTCCATTTTTCTCTCGGCAAATAGGTATCGGACTCGACACCATCACGGGACTGAATGTGCAGAATCGGATTTTGTACGGTGCCAGAATCAGCGGAAAAATTGATGATAATTGGCGGGTGGGCTTACTCAATACCCAAACCGCCGCCGACGAATTTAAGGGCGTGCCGAGCATGAATTATTCGGTGGCGGCTCTGCAACGAAAGGTTTTTGGTCGGTCGAATATTGCGGCAATTTTTGTAAACAAACAAGTGCTGGGCAACGAAACGAGCAATCAAGCAAGCTATAATCGGGTGGCGGGTTTAGAATATAATTTGGCATCGAAAGACAACCGTTGGACGGGTAAAGTGTTTTATCACCAAGTTTTTACGCCCCTTGCTGTCAAAGATAAATTTGCTCATGGTTTTGTGCTAAATTATAGCGTCAAGAAATTAATCGCCAAATGGGCCCACGATTGGGTAGGTCAAGGATTTAATGCGGAGGTGGGTTTTGTGCCTCGCAAAAACTTTTTTCATATAAATCCGACCATCGGTTTTAATTATTTTCCGAATAGCAGGGTTTTCAATCGTATCAGCTATGGCGTGGCGTACGACCAATACAGCCAGCCAGGATTGGGCGTAACCGACCGCCAAGCGGGACCATTTTTGCTGCTCGGTTTCCAAACTTCCGCCCGAGTGCTGATGACTTTTAACCAAAATTATACCTTTCTTTTACGAGATTTTGATGCCCTACGAAGCAATAATAAACTGCCTTCTCTCAAAAAATCAACGGGTTATACGTACTATAATTTTTCGGCAAATTTTGTATCGGATTTACGAAAAAAGCTCTCAATCAACTTCCAGCCACTAATTGGGCAGTATTTTGACGGAAATATTGTGAGTTTGGTCGGCAATGCCGCCTATCGTTTTCAGCCTTATGGCTTTTTGTCGGTCAATTTTAGTTATAATGATATTCGCTTGGAAAAAGCCAAAAACCGAGTTTATTTAATCGGCCCAAGGCTGGATTTGACATTCTCGAAAAGTGTTTTCTGGACAACCTTCGTGCAGTACAACAGTCAGTTCAAAAATCTTAATGTAAACTCCCGCTTGCAGTGGCGGTTCGCCCCAGTGTCCGACTTTTTCTTGGTTTATACCGATAACTATAATTCTGAAAGTTGGTTACCCAAAAACCGAGCGATTTTGGCAAAGGTTACTTATTGGCTGAATTTGTAGCCTTGATGACATGAGTTTGTGTTAGAAAATGAGTTTTTCTTGAAAATGCTTGTTTCGGTCAAAAAATAGTTAATTTTGATCAGTATAACTGAAATAAATAAGATAACATGAATAACAGAGCGATAAATATTGACCCCGAAATCTTGGGAGGAACGCCCGTTTTTTTTGGCACAAGAGTACCAATAAAAAATCTTTTTGATTATTTAGAAACAGGAGATTCGATTGAAGTTTTTTTGGAAGATTTTGAGGGAGTCAGTAAGTTTCAAGTCATTAAAGTGCTTGAAATGTCGCAGAAATTAATCGAAACCTCAACCCATATTCTAAATGAAAATTTTGCTTGATGAGTGTGTTAAGTAGTCCACAGTCAATAGTCGACAAGTCCACAGTAATCTAATGTGCTAATAATCAGTTACTTAGTCATTTTTAAAATTGATGATTATATTTATCCCATTACTTACCAAAAGATTAAAAAAATACTTGGAGGAATTTGACGTATTCACAGTAAGGGAGTTGGAATTGAGTGGCATTAAAAATGGTAAGCTGATGAATTATTGCTCTCAAAACGGGTTCGACATCTTACTGACCATTGACAAGAATTTGATGTTTCAACAGAATCTTGACAAATACCCCGTTACAATTGTTGTCTTTAATTGTTTTACAAGCAAAATAGAAGACCTTTTTTGCTTCATTCCATCTTTTAAATCACAGGTGGATCAGTTACAAAAATTCAAAGCATATATAATTGATAAGTGAGTTTACTGGTTAAATTTGTAAGTAAAAAAAATATGCTCCCCAATTCACTAAATACCGAACTACTAAACATCAGCCAAAAACTTGAAAACAGAAAGTCTATTGCTGCCAAACTTCAAGAGGCAAAGCGTGTGCAAGCCGTCGAAAAAGCGAAACTTGAAAGTGCAAAACAGCGAATGGAAAATGAATTTGCTGATGTTGAAGCACTCGAAAACATCACGCTGAAATCAATTTGGTACGACTTGCTGAACAAGAAATTTTCGGAGTTAGAGCGTGAGCAAGCCGAATATTATCAAGCAAAAATGCAGTTTGAAGTACAGCAAAATAAATTTAATAATCTCACTTTTGAAGTGAAGGCTTTTGAAGCACAACTACTTGACTATCAAGCTATTAAAGTTCAATATGAAGGCTTAATTCAAGAAAAAATAGCGTTTTTGAAAGGAAATAATCACCCGATTTTGCCCGAAATATTCAGTAAACAAGCGGCACTCGTAGCAACAAATACCTACTTAACGGAAATAAAAGAAGCACTTTTGGCAACCGAAAAAGTGTTGAATATTATTCCAAAAGTGATTCAAGATTTGAAAAAAGCGAAATCGTACGGAGCGTTGGATATGGTTGGCGGTAACGTTGCTTTTACTTACATCAAGCGACAAAAAATGAACGAGGCAAAACTGGGAATAGTCGAAATAAACTACGCTTTGGACAAACTCAAACGAGAACTAAAAGACCTCAAATCCGACATCGTACCGACCACGGTTGTGTTTGATACTTCTTGGGAATTTGCCGATTACTTTTTTGATAATTTCTACGTAGATATGCACATCAGTACCAAAATCACCGATGCGTACAACAAAATCGTAAGGCTTTTTAGTGATATAATGCTTTTGAAAGAGAAGCTAATCTTGGAAAGAAAAAAGCAAGAAGATTTGTACACCGAGCAGGAGAAAAGTTTTGGGGCGTTGGTGGAGGTGAGTTGAGGAAAAATAAAAATTTTAACAAAAAGGCGATGAAAAATACACTATTTATCTTCATTGTAAGTCTATTTTTGGGTGCTTGCACCAGAACGCCAGTAGATTATTTCGAGAGTAAATTCTACGGAAAATGGACTGTAAAAGAAGTTTATGAGCCAATTAGTAGAAAAAAGAAGGATTTTCGCTCAGAATTTAATGACTTGACAGTAGAATTTAAACCCGACGGCGATTTTACGATTGCTCAAAATGGTTTGGAAGCAAATGGATATTGGCGAACCAAGAACTTAGATTTTAGTATTTCTTATAAAGATTCGTCGGGTGAAAAATCAAAATCGGAGAGCAATTTATTGCTCAGTTTGGTTACAGAAAAATCAAGTTTTATGAAAATCAATATTTTAGCCGAAGTAAGTTTTTGGAAAAACGAAATGACTCTGCGTGATGTGGTGAAAGAAAAAACAATTATTTACAGATTTGTGAGATAAAACTATTCCCCAAGATTGACCGTAGCTAATCTTGGGGAATGCCCTAAAAGTGCTTATATCAGCGTATCACTTCTTCTTTTGAAAATAATTTCTTCATCAGTTTGTCTAAATTCGACATCGAAAAGGTCAAATACTACCTCTCTTCCTAATAGAATATCTTCCACGTCTTCCGTTTGAACCCAGCCAACTGGTGCTTTAAATACGTGTCCATCAATGTTAAAAGTCAAATTTTTAATAACATAATCAACAGTTCCGTTTACGCCCTCTGCTTTTTCGATGTAATCATTTTCATCAACTTTCAACCCCAAATCTTCTCCTGTCCATCTTGGAATAATCGAAATATCAGCACCCGAATCAACGAGCATTGATAGTTTTTCTGTTATTTTTGAAGTACCCAACGCTATGGAATAATCGGGTTGCCACTTGTTGTTTTTTAAGGAACGAATACGAATCGGCAAAATCCTGATAACTCTCGGAATTTCAAACGGGTGTACGTACTTCAAAACGTAATCTAATTGCGTCAATCTTGCCTCTTTTGCAACAATTCGCCCACTTTTATTATGAACAATTACGCCCGAATTATTAAATGCTATCCATTCTCCCGCATAGTTTGCTAACTCTTTTCGGTTATTTTTGAGCCATTCATCGGTCGTTGCGTAAACCACATTTTTAGGTTTTCTCATTGTTTTCTAAGCGTAAGTATGAAACAAAAATATGATAATTTTACTCAAATCAATTTCAATTCTATATTTTTTGATAAAACATTCTCCCTCAAAACTTCGGCACAAAACCCATATTCCACCAAATAAAGGCGTAAATATCAGCCGTTGATTCGAGGTTTTTCTTGGTATTGCTTGCTCCGTGTCCAGAGTTGGTGTCAATCCTAATCATCAGAGGGTTTTTACTACTTTTTGCCCCAATTTCCTGTAAAGTTGCGGCATATTTGAACGAGTGGGCAGGTACAACCCTATCATCGTGGTCGGCAGTTGTGATGAGCGTGGCGGGATAATCAACGCCCGATTTGATATTATGGAGGGGCGAGTAGGCATATTGTGCCTTAAATTCTTCGGCATTATCCGACGTGCCGTAGTCGGCAATCCAATTCCAGCCAATCGTAAATTTCTGGAATCGCAACATATCCATCACGCCCACTTGCGGAATCGCTACTTTTGCCAAATCGGGTCTTTGGTTCATTACCGCACCCACCAAAAGTCCGCCATTTGAGCCGCCACGAATGGCCAAATGAGCGTTATCGCAATATTTTTGGGCAATCAAATATTCTCCTGCCGCTATAAAATCATCAAAAACGTTCTGTTTTTTGAGTTTCATGCCTTGCTCGTGCCACTTCTCTCCGTATTCGCCACCACCACGCAGATTTGCCGAGGCATAAACACCGCCTTGCTCCAAAAACGGAATCAAAGTCGGACTAAACGCTGGGTTCATGTTGATATTAAAACCACCGTAGCCGTAGAGTCGCGTTGGATTTTGTCTATCAAGTTTCAAGCCTTTCTTAAATACAATAAACATCGGAATCTTTGTGCCGTCTTTACTGGTATAAAAAACCTGTTTTGATTCAAAATCAGTCGCCTTAAAATCGACTTCGGGCGAGCGAAAAACGGTGCTTTTTTGGGTCTCAATATCGTATCTAAAAATGGTTGGCGGATAATTAAATGTACTAAAAGTATAAAACACAAATTTATCATCAGCCTCACCACCGAAACCGCCGGCCGAACCCAAACTTGGCAATTTTACCTCGTTCTCGAGTTTGCCATTCAAATCATAAACATAGGCACGGGTCGTAACATCTTTTAGGTAAGTAACAAACATTTTGCCGCCTGCCGTACCAACGCCTTGCAGGGGTTCAGTTTTTTCGGGAATAACATTCGACCATTTTTCGGTGGCGATATCGTACTTTTCTACCTTTTCATTCGGAGCATTTTTGTTGGTTTGAATCAAAAAACTTTGACCGATATTATCAATCACACCGTAGCTAAAATCAGTAATTTCGGACACAATCGGCTTGAACGTTTTCTGACCTAAACCTCTGAAATACAGGGCATTACCATCTTTTCCTTTGCCACGGTCGCTGATATTGAGAAACGAAAACTGCTCATCTTCGGTCGTGTAAACCCCATTGAAACGCTGCGGATTTGCTTTATCTTCAAACACCAATTCGTCGGTTTCTTGACTCGTATTTACTTGATGAAAATACACTTGATGGTTTTCGTTTTTGGCTGCTAACGCACTGCCTTCTGGCTTCGGATAACGACTATAATAAAAGCCATTTCCTTGCCACGAAATACCCGAAACCTTCACCCATTCGAGTTTTTCGGGCAAATTTTGCTTCGTTACCAAGTCCATAATTACAATGTCCTGCCAGTCAGAGCCGCCCTTCGAGAGAGCCATTCCTGCGTATTTTCCATCTTTTGATAACACAAACTGCACCAATCGAGTAGTGCCATCGGTCGAAAGTTTATTGGGGTCAATGACTAACTCGGGCGTGCCGTCCAACCCTTTTTGGCGGTACAGTACTGACTGGTTTTGCAGACCATCATTTTTGTAGAAATAAAACCACTCACCCTTGCGGGAAGGCGACGAATATTTGGCATAATTATAAATTTTTTCGAGCCTTTTTTGCAAATCAGCACGGTAAGGAATTTTTTCTAAATAGCCAAACGTTACCAAATTTTGTTGCTTTACCCATTCGGCAGTTTCGGCGGAGCGGTCGTCTTCGAGCCAGCGGTAGGGGTCAGCTACGGTTGTACCGTGATAATTATCGGTTTGTTCAACTTTTTTTGTTGCGGGATACTTGT
>JANNEN010000174.1:0-7011 GCA_031378715.1 Emticicia sp. | reverse complement strand
GACGGTGCAAATCGCTATGCACGTATTCAAGGGTTTATCTCCACTTGCCGTAAAAATAATATGAATGTTTTCAACGAACTCAAAACAATAGCTCTAAAACCGTTTTCCTATATCGCTCCCTTCGGGTGCTAAACAATTACGAATTTGAACTCAAAACAAAAGTAGTAATTAATGTAGAAAGTAGCAATGTTTTAGACATGACGACTGAATTTTTATAAATCGTTAGCCCCTCTTTACTTTCATACGTGACCAATTATTTATGGAATATTTGTTGCGTAATACCAAAAAAACATTAACTTTATCTTCGTTCGCAGTGTTCTGAAAAGACAAGTTCGATTAATAATCTTTGTTCTACAAAAAGGGTTTATATGATAAACCCTTACAACCAGTGTTAATAAATAGTTTTTTAATAACCGTATTTTTAAATCATCGACCAATGACACCAATTAGCAAGAAATCTTTCATCAAAAAAGTAAAAGATATTACCATCGGCAGCACGATTGCCCTCACGATTTTGGGTAACGGTATGGCTTTGCAAAGCTGCGGCAGTAGCTCCGAAGAATCAGATTACGAATACGAAGAGGTTTACACAAAAGGCGTAAAAACCTTCGTAAGTGAAACCTCGAAGGGCGTTTTTAAAATTACTGACGAAAGCGAAGTTCCCGTTGATAGTTCGGTGGCAATTGTAAGTTATCTTGATGGTAAGAAAGACAGCCTTTCACCCAAAGTTGTGCAGGGTCTGATTGACAACGAAGTAAAAACCAACCCCGCCACGATTGGCGAGAGTAGCAACCTCTCAAACGCCCTACTTTTTGGCGGCATGGGCTATCTCTTGGCCCAAACCGTGAGTCCGAGCTACGCCAACTACCGTCCCGATGTTAAAGGTGTTTCGCAACAAGCCAACAAAACCACCAAGGCTGATACCTCTCGCCGCTACCACAGAAGTCACTCGGGCGGAATGGGCATGCTGATGATGTATTACGCTACGTCGGGGGCGTTCAATCGGTCGAACCAAATTCAGCAAAATATTGGTAGTTCACGTACCATGGTAGCTCGCCCAGCGGGCGGACGCAGTGGCTTTTTTGGTGGTTCGAGCCGCAGCAGTCATAGTTCTTGAAGTAACAATAAAGCATTGATTATAAGTTATTTATGCACGAGTATTTATGAAAAAAGTTTTGTTTCTTTTACTTTTTATTTCACACATTACTAACGCCCAAGTAAAGGCCGAATGGGCTAATGAAGTGCTGTTTACGAGTAATTTATCGGCTGAGAAAATCGCTAACTATGACCAAATTCTGGGTAAGCCGAATACCTTGGGAATATTGTCGGATAGTGCTTGTACGTTTGCACTTTCTTTCAAGAAAACCGATAATATTCAGGCTGTAAGGGTGCGTTTCGCAACCGCCACCCAAGCCCAGCAACTCGTTATTGCTCAAAATTACTTTTCGGGAGCTATTAAAAATGTTATCGTTTTTGATTCATTGGGTAGTAAAAGATACATCTATTCTTCCGAACCAAGGGCAATTATTAGGTACAACTATGACGAGTATTTGGGTATTGACACTCCCCAAAACTTCAAAATTAAAGACGTAGAAATTGTGCTGGATTTGAATTATTTGGAAGCCCACACCTGCCAAATTGATGCCATTGGCTTGGTAGCCGACCAAAAAATTAAGGATATTGAGTACCTTTCATATATGTATTGTAGCCGTCTGTTTAATCCAAACAAATATCCAAACCTGATTATTTCCAAAAATCCTCAAATAGATAATATCCCCGTCGATACGGTAATCAATCGGTCAATGATTGATTATCTCTCAAAATTTGAGATACAATGGGCCGAAGAACGAGCCACGGCTTCGTCGGGCAGAAACGCTTTGGCAAAATACGTTTTGGGCAAACCGATTTTTTTTCGCACCACAAACATCATTTCGTCGTGGCAACCCAAGTATGAGTCCCCAAAAGAATGGGTGAAAGTGGGCTATTCAACCCCACAAACGGTGAGTGATGTGTTTGTTTTCAAAAATATCAGCAATTATGGTTTTTATAATATTGAGTTACTTGATTCGAATGATGTTGTGAAAGAAACCTTCGATTGGAATGACAACGGGGTAGCTTTGAAAGAATACCAAACCCTTTGGCATTTAAGTTTGGACAAGCCGACGACCTATAAAGTTTCGGCCATTCGGCTGGTTATTGATGCTGTATTTAAGGAAAATATCCAAGTGCCGCAAATTGATGCCATTGGTATTGCCAACGAATTTGCCCAAATTAATGAAATAGCACGCATTCCAGGTGACGAAGTACGGAGAGAAAGCATTAACAAGTTCGTTAATTCAAAGGCGGGGGAAGTTTGCCCGATTATTTCGCTTGATGGCAAAACCTTGTTTTTTACCCGCCAGTTTCATGAAGGAAATACTGGTCGGTTTAAAAACCAAGATATTTGGGTGGCTACGATGGGCAATAAAGACTGGCAGAAGCCTACCAATATCGGCTCGCCCATCAATACGGACGAAAATAACGCTGTTTCGATGGTTTCGCCCAATGCCAAAACGCTTTATTTGCTCAATGTTTATAAACCCGACGGGACATTCAAGCGGGGGCTTTCGACCTCCAAACGCACAAAAGAAGGTTGGAGTTTCCCTGCCGAAGTGAAAATTGAGGATTATTCTAATGCCAGTTCTTACACCGAGTTTTCGATTGCCCCCAACCGAAAAGTGCTACTCATGTCTATCAAGAAAAATGATACTTTAGGTGACAAAGACCTGTACGTATCGTTTTTGAAAGAAGATGGTACTTGGTCGAAACCCGTAAACATGGGCAAAGACATCAATACGCTATTTGGCGAAGCGGCCCCGTTTGTGGCGGCTGATAACCGAACGCTTTATTTTTCGAGTGATGGACACTCGGGCTACGGGAAAACCGATATTTTTATGACCGAACGCTTAGACGAAACGTGGCTACGCTGGACGAAACCCGTTAATTTGGGGCCAAAAATAAACACCAAAAACTGGGACAGCTACTTCAGCTTAACCGCTTCGGGCGAGTACGCCTACACCGCCTCGGATAACCCTGGCAATAAAGAAGATATTTTCCGAATTAAGCTACCCGCCAACATTCAACCCAAACCCGTTGTGCTGCTACGAGGCAAGATTGAAGGCAGTGATATTCAGCAAATCGAAGCCACCGAAACCGATAACGACAAAGAAAGCTATTTGGCCGACTACGACCCCGAAACGGGTGAATACGTATTGATTCTGCCCGTTAATAAAAAATTTAATTTGAGCATAACTCACACACAAAACACTGTCTATCAGGATATTATAGATTTATTACCGTACAAAGTTTATATCGAAATGAACAAAGATATTGATTTGAGAAAATAAGTCTGATTCCCATTTAAGCCCTACCAACTTTCGCTCGGAAGAGGCACATACTTGCATCGCAACATTTTGCAAAACAACAACTCATAAATCAGAATCCATAGCTCATAACTCATTATCCCCTTTTATCAAAAACTAAACTAAATTACCGCAACAACGCATATTTTTGTGTTAAGGATTAAAAAACTAAACTATAACCGTATCATGTTACAATTTTTGAAGTACGTTTTTGCCACCATTGTCGGAATTTTTCTATTCACGATTTTGATTTTCTTTCTTCTAATAGGTATCGGCAGTGCCATGTCAAGCTCCGACACCAAGACCACCGTCGAGTCGAACTCAATATTGAAGCTCGACCTCAACCAAGTTATCAGAGAAAATGCCGCCGAAGATGATCCTTTCACCGAACTTCTGTCGGGTGGCAATAGCCCAGGTCAGATTAGTTTGCCACAAATAAAGGAGGCACTCGAAAACGCCAAAATCGACCCAAATATCAAAGGCATTTATCTGAAAGCCGAAAATCCAATGGCAGGCATTGCCACGCTGAAAGAGGTACGAGGATATTTATTAGATTTCCAAAAATCAAAGAAATTCATTTATTCCTACGGCGAAACCATGACCGAAGGCTCGATTTATCTTTGCTCAGTTGCCGATAAAAGTTACTTGACCCCTGCGGGTGGCTTAGATTTTAATGGTTTGAGTGCCGAGTACTCGTTTATGAAAGGTTTGTTTGAAAAAATTGGTGTAAAACCCGAAATCTTCCGAGTAGGCGACTACAAAAGTGCCGTTGAACCACTTTTTCTAACAAAAATGAGTGACTCTAACCGTGAACAAACCCAGTCATTTATTAGTGACATGGCCAGTAATTTTTACGGAGATATTGCCCAAGCCCGCAAGATTCCGATGGAAGAATTGAATAATATTTTGAATAACGCCTTGATTCAAGAGCCAACCGATGCCGTAAAATACAAGCTCATCACCAACACTGGCTACTGGGACGAGTTTGAAACCGCCCTCCGCCACGCAATGGGCTACGCCGCCGACAAGAAAATCGAGTACATTGGCATCAGTAAATATTTAAAAGCTGATAAATTAGTAAAAGAAGGTGACAACGCAAACCGCATTGCCGTAATCGTGGGTGAAGGAGATATTATTTCGGGTGAAGGGCAAGATGGCTCAATCGGCTCCGAAACCATCGTGAAGGAACTCCAAAAAGCCCGCAAAGATTCAAAAATCAAGGCAATCGTGCTACGAATCAACTCGGGAGGGGGCAGTGCTTTGGCCTCGGACGTGATGTGGCGGGAGGTTGAATTGACTAAGAAAGTGAAGCCCGTAATTGCTTCAATGGGTGATTATGCTGCATCGGGCGGGTATTATATGGCAATGGCCTGCGATACGATTGTGGCTCAACCAACGACCCTGACGGGTTCGATTGGAATTTTTGGGGTCCTATTCAACATCGAAAAACTAATGAACGAGAAAGTTGGCGTTACCTTTGATGGCGTAAATTCGCACAAATACGCAAACTTCCCGTCGGCCACTCGCACCATGACCGATGCCGAGAAAAATATGATTCAAACTGGCGTAAATAAAGGCTACGAAAGCTTTACGGCCAAAGCCGCTAAGGGTCGCCACATGAGTGTTGAGAAATTAAAAACCCTCGCCAGCGGACGGGTTTGGACGGGTAGCCAAGCCAAAGCCAACGGTTTGGTTGATGTACTGGGCGGTATTGACGACGCCATCAGCATTGCGGCCAAAAAAGCAAAACTAAAGGCGGGTGACTACCGAGTGAAGTACTTGCCAATCAAAAAATCAAGCATCGAAACTATTTTAGAAAAAGTGGGCAACGATAAAGAAGATGCCAAACTAAAAGCCTATTTGGGCGATTTTGCTCCGTACGCCAAGCAACTAAAAAACTTACAAAGCATAGATAAAATTCAGGCAAGAATGCCATTTGAGTTGGAGATAAAGTAGGTGAATAGATATTTTTATCAACAAAAGGAGAAAGAAATGCGTACATTTGTGCGAAATTCTTTCTCTTTTTTGATTTTCATAGCACAAGTTTTCAATTTGTAATTTGTCGAAAACGAGAAAAAAATATTTTTTAAAACATGAAAAACCCAAAACCAATCGAAGCTAAATTCGTAACAAGTGCGGCTGATTACCGCAAATGTCCACCACCCGAAAAGCCCGAGTACGCCTTCATCGGTCGCTCAAACGTAGGAAAATCTTCATTGATAAATATGCTTTTGGCTACCAAAAACTTAGCAAAAACCTCACAAACGCCTGGGAAAACGCAGTTAATCAATCATTTTGAAGTAGATAAAAAATGGTATGTCGTCGATTTGCCAGGCTATGGTTTTGCCAAAGCACCCAAAGGTGAGCGTGATAAATGGGGCGAAATGATTGGCGAATACTTGGTCAATCGGGAGAATCTCATGTGCGTTTTTGTGCTGATTGATGTTCGGCACGAGCCGCAACGAGTTGATTTAGAATTTCTTGACTTCTTGGGCGAAAAAGACGTGCCGTTCTATTTAGTTTTCACGAAAGCCGATAAAGTTGGTAGTGTAAAAGCCGAGCAAAACGTAGAATCGTTCAAGAAAACAATGCTGTTGAGTTGGACTAAAATCCCGCAATATTTTATCACTTCGGCCGAACGCCGCACGGGTCGTGACGAACTTTTAAAAGCAATCGAAGAGTTGAATCCGTCTTTTACAAAATAATTCGTACTTTTGTAGCGTTAGTAAGCAATGCAAAATGATTAATGCTGATTAGTTACAGTCAACTACTTACATATAGCACAAAAGTACTTTTTGGGTGGAATTATTAAAAACGTCATCTATCGTCTATTGACAGTGGACTAAATAAAAAACAATAAATTTTTCAAATGGAATTATTAAGAGATATTGCCCACATTTCTGGGAAAAGTGGTTTGTATAAAATTTTAAAGCCTGGTCGTGGTGGCGTAATCGTTGAATCACTTGATGAGAAAAAACAAAAAGAAATGGTCAGTTCAAATGCCCGTGTATCGGTGCTGAAAGACATTTCGATTTATACCGAAGACCCAAATAAATCAACGCCGCTTGGTGATATTTTCTTGAAAACCCGTGAGCTTAACGGCGAAAAAGTTGAATTTGACTTCAAAACCGCATCAAACAATCAAATTTTTGATTTATTCGCAACCATAACGCCCGATTTCGACCGCACCAAGGTTTATCCTGCCGACATCAAAAAAATCATCAATTGGTACAATATCCTTTCAGTATCAATGCCCGAAATATTCGTACCAGCAGTAGCTGAAACGGTGGAAGAGGTTGCCCCAGTGGACACTGCCCCAGTGGACACTGCCCCCAACGCTGTTGAAGTTCCCGAAGTTGCTGTTGAGGCAGATACAGTCAAGAAAAAACCTGCGAAAAAAGCAAAAGCGTAAGCAATCAAAAGATATATTCATCAAAAGCCCATCAGTTATGATGGGCTTTTTTTGTACTTAGGAATGAGAAACAAATAAAGTAACATTCTTAAACTGGCTATTTTTTCGTTAGACAATCAATTTTTTCTGCAAATAGCAACGCTCTTTAATGAAAAAATTGGGCAGGATAACGGAAAAAGAAGGCGTGTAAGAATGTTA
>JANNEN010000172.1:0-6915 GCA_031378715.1 Emticicia sp. | reverse complement strand
AGTAATTCGCCCGTGGCGGAAGGTTCACCGATTAATTTTACGGCTACAAGTACGGGCGGTAAAACTTACAACTGGACTGGACCAAACGGATTTACCTCAACAACACAAAACCCGAGTATTGCGGCATCAACGCTGGCAATGGCGGGAATTTATACCGTTACCGTAGCAGGAAATGGCACTTGTACCGCACCGGCTACGACGAATGTGCTAGTGAATTGTGTGTCGCCAACGAATGTCATCATTGGTAGTAATTCGCCCGTGGCGGAAGGTTCACCGATTAATTTTACCGCTACAAGTACGGGCGGTAAAACTTATAGCTGGACTGGACCAAACGGATTTACCTCAACAACACAAAACCCAAACATTGCGGCATCAACGCTGGCAATGGCAGGAATTTATACCGTTACCGTGGCAGGAAATGGCACTTGTACCGCAACGGCTACGACGAATGTAATCGTGAATTGTGTGGCTATAACGAATATCGTGGCGGGGAGCAACTCGCCGATAAACGAAGGACAGTCAATAAAACTGACGGCATCGGCTACGAATGTGACTTCTTACAGTTGGATTGGGCCAAATGGTTTTAGTTCGACTTTACAAAATCCGATAATTGACATGGCGGCGAGTTTTATGACTGGGACTTATACCGTTACTATGAAATCATCAAATAATTGCTCGGCAATGGCTACAACAGAAATTAAGATAATACCTTTTTGCAGACCGATTTGTATGCCTGTGACCATAAGAAAAATGAGATAAAAAACTCAAAAGGTTGTTTAAATTATTAAACAACCTTTTAGTTTTTATACCAAAACGTTTTTTACAACCTTACTTTCACTGCCAACAAAAAATTTGTACCTGCTTGCGGGTAATAAAAATTTTCTGTAACGGTCTGTTTCTCCGAAATATAGCTATACGTATAACCATTCGATTCGTAAAGATGGTTGAAAATATTGTTCACTAACAAACTGATAGTTAATCGGGCGGCGTTCCGCTTTT
This sequence comes from Emticicia sp., assembly GCA_031378715.1. Classification (GTDB taxonomy): domain Bacteria; phylum Bacteroidota; class Bacteroidia; order Cytophagales; family Spirosomataceae; genus Emticicia. The sequence continues at coordinate 5,916 of JANNEN010000172.1, read as the reverse complement.
TGACAACTTTCGGTTTGATAGAAAAACTGGCTCGAAGGTCATTCGTGAAGAAGGCATTTAGGCTTCGGGTGTCGTTAGCGGTATTATCCAAAAACTGTTGGCTTACGTATTTAGTCAGCCAACCAAACTCAATATTTTTAGTTGGTGCAAAACTCAACTGTCCGCCCGCAATCAAATTTGGAGAAAACGAAATATCAGTTTTTGTGAATTTATTTATCTTATCGGCATCACCATCATAGTTTACGATTGTTTCGCTAAAATCCTTAATTTTATTTTGGCTGAATGTTGTATTAGCCGCCAAAGTCCATTTTGGTGCAAATTTTACAGTTGCTGATAATTCCAAACCTGCACGATAACTTTGGGCTACGTTTGTCCTGATTGCCTCCCCTACTCCATTAACTTGCCCCGTTAGTACCAACTGGTTTTTGTAATTCATGTAATAAAAATTAGCATCAAAACTCAGTTTTTGTCCCGCCAGACGGTAGCCTATTTCCAAATCCCGCAAGGTTTCGGCCAATGGAGCTTTTGGGGCATTATCCACAAAATCTTGGCGACTTGGTTCTTTGTTGCCAACGGCGTAAGAGGCATAAATTGACGTAAATTTATTTATCTGAAAATTTACCCCAAATTTAGGATTAAAGAACTGATAACCAGATACTTGTGAAATATTCTGCCGTTTATCTCCCGTGCCGATAATATCATAATTTACGGTTCGGAACTGCAAATCAGCAAAGAAATTTAGGGCTTCGTTTACTTGATAATAACCTTTGGTGAAGACATTAAAATCGGTTTTGGAGGCCTTACTTTCGTACCAACGGTAGCGAATATCGGCCGTAGAGGTGTATTTTGCCCAAATGATTTCTCCAAAATGCTCCCCTTCGTATTTGTTCCAGCCACCACCGATATTTCCCGAAATTTTACTATTAATCGGCTGATAATCAAGTGAGTACGTCGCCCCATAAAAATCATTATCCAACCATTTTCGACGTACTAAATCGGTTCGTTTGATGGTTTCATTTCCCACGATAACATTTGGTAAGCCATAGTTGGCAAACTTATCTTCGGGCTTGAATTGCTCATAAAACCCTCGACCTTTGGTATAATGCAGCGTCGGACTGAACGTCCAGTTTGGGTTTAATTTAAACGAAGAAATCAACTGATAATGGTCTTGCTGGTAATCGTCCACTTGATTGTCGTACGTATATGGGTTAAAGGTACGGTTGCTACTCAATAAACTTTCGGGTACGCCCTCCCACGCTTGGTAAGTTTTTTCTTTTCCCGAAAAGACATTTAACCGTACAAAATTGTTCTTTCCGTAATATCCCGCCGAAACATAGAATGATTTCAGATCAGAAGCGGCACGGTCAATGTAGCCATCGGACGATAATTTTGATAGCCGAGCATCAACCACGATGTGTTCATTTAATAAACCCGTACTCGCTAATACGTTGGTTTTCAAGGTGTTATATGAGCCAACCGTAAAATTAGTTTCGCCGTAAGCTTCACGTTCGTAGCCCAAAGTATTGATATTGATACTCGCCCCGAACGCTCCCGCCCCGTTAGTCGATGTACCAACGCCACGCTGCACCTGAATACTCTGGGCCGACGACGCAAGGTCGGGCATATTGACCCAGTACGTTCCCTGCGACTCCGAATCATTGTAAGGTACACCATTAAGCGTAACATTGATACGGGTCGGGTCGGTGCCACGAATCCTGATGCCCGTATAACCCACGCCCGCCCCAGCATCGGAGCTAACCACTACCGAGGGCAACTGATTAAGCAAAAAAGGCATATCTTGCCCCAAATTTAGTTTTTTAATGTCTTTTTGATAAACATTCGTAAACGCCATACCCGTTCGTTGGTTAGCACGGGTAGCACTAACGATGACCTCATTTAGTGTCTGAATTTTGAGCGAATCTTGGGCTTGGGCAATTATCAATGAACAATTAACAATTATCAATAAAAAAGTAACCACCCATTTGAGTAACTTACAGTCACTTAAATCTTGGTTGATAATTCCTAATTGATAGAGGTCTGCCGCCCGATGGTTCGTCGCCCGATTGATAGCGGAACGCCGTCCGATTGATAATTGATAGCGGAACGCCGCCCGATTGTTCATTGATAATTGAAACAACGTTGTTGATTTTTTCATTTTCTTGAAAAGTTTCAGACAACAGGAAAAAGGAGTAAAATCCTATCGTTTTTGGTTCGATAAAATTTTAATGGAATATTTTGAAAGGCCACTTTGAAGACAATACTTGCTTCAAAGCACCGTTCTCTCTCCCTGCTGCGGCATTATCCGTGGACAGGTTCGATGGGTATAATCTCAGCCCGATATATTAAGGCACCCCTTTTGAGATAAGTTATGCAAAGTAAACGTTTTTTATCCGAAACTTGTTTATATTCGTGAAGTATTTTGGTGCGTCAATTAGCCCCAATTTACATAAAAACCTAACCATCAATTATTTACAATTTATTTAACAGAAGAATATGAGTCAATTTATGATAGCGTTTGAATTACCAAACCCATTTCCAGAAGAATTAATTTTGAAAATACCCGAGCAACGGGCAGTTGTAAACCGATTGCTGGAAGCAGGAAAATTACAATCGTATGCCCTCTCAATGGAGCGTGACCGCCTTTGGTGCGTGGTAAATGCCGAGGACGAACTCGAAGTGATGCAAATAATTGGGGAGTTTCCGTTGATTGATTTCATGCAGGCCACCATCACGGAGTTGATGTTTAATAACGCAATCGTGATGCGAGTACCGTCTTTTTCGTTGAATTAAAAAAACAGAAGTTTGTGAAAAATATTTTATCAAAAAGCCTGCTATTGTTTCTCTTTTTCAGCCAAATATCATTTGGTTGTCGGCAAGTTAATGAACAAGAATCTTCGGGAGTTATCCAAGAGAATTGGCAAGAAACAAGCTCAGACTTTGCTACTAAAAAAAGCAGGTCTGTTCGGCAAGTGGCTGATAATCAATCCATTAGGAGTAATAAAATTCCGCAGAAGGTTTATGACGTTTTGAAATACGTTCGGCAAAACGGTAACGCTCCCGATGGCTACGTGGGCGGTAGAAAGTTTGGTAATTACGAGAATCTTTTACCCAAAAAAGAAGCGGGTGGTCGCCGAATAAACTACCAAGAATGGGACGTAAACCCCAAGCAGCAGGGACGAAATCGGGGTGCCGAACGCCTCATCACGGGTTCGGACGGTCGAGCATATTTTACCAAAAATCATTATAAAAGTTTTGTAGAAATTGAGTAGAAAGTTAATGACTTTTTCATTCTATCATTCAATATCCATTGCGGCAATCATTCTAACATTCACTCATTAACCCCATGCCTAACTTCCTTATAACCAACGATTTAGAACAACTCAAAGGCTACCACATTGCTTCGATTGATGGCCTAAAAGCCCACACACTGCGGGGTTTTTATGAAGAAATTGCTAAGGCACTGAATTTTCCCGAGTACTTTGGTTTTAACCTCGATTCGCTCGACGAAATGCTCAACGATTTGTCGTGGTTGGAGCATAAAAAAATAGCGGTTTGTGTGAACAACTCCGAAAGTTTTATTGAAAAAGAACGCAATCCTGATAAGCTACCGACGATTTTTAACCTCTTTGATGCTACTTGCGAGGATTGGGAATGGAGCGACGAAGAAGAAGACCGACCAAAAAAGGAGTTAATTATTGTGTTTTCGCCCAGCGAACGCATCACGAAACTACTTGATAGTCAGGAGATTAGCTACGAAGTGAAGTAATTATGCCCCAACCATACACCCTCCGACGATGGCAAGCGGGCGACGAAAAATCGCTGCTCGAAAATGCCAATAACTACAATATTTGGCGAAATTTAAAAGATATTTTTCCGCACCCCTACACGCTTACTGATGCTTATGAGTGGGTGAAAATGGCGGCCTCATCAAGCGAAACTTTCGCAATCGAAGTGAACGGGCAAGCCGTTGGCGGTATCGGAATTTTACTAAAAGATGACATTCACCGAAAAAATGCCGAAATCGGGTACTGGCTCGGCGAGGCATATTGGGGGCAAGGAATAGCAACGGCCGCCATTACCGAAATGGTTGATTTTACCTTCAAAAACTACAACATCAATCGAATTTATGCGGGCGTATTTGCTTATAATTTAGCTTCGATGCGAGCCTTAGAAAAAGCAGGCTTTCATCAAGAGGCGGTACTAAAACAGTCAGTAGTGAAAGAGAATGCTTTTTTTGATGAGCATATCTTTGTGAGATTCAAGACGTAACAGTGGCTTTTCCGCATACGTTTTTTTTACCACAGAGGCACAGAGATTTACCACAGAGTAAAAAGAGTATTTGTAATAGTCAAAACTAAACTATCGGAACAGTACGCACAAAACTGTTTTGGTACGTACAAAAGCGGTGTTTGTCCTAAACAATGCTGATTATTGGTTTTATAGTTCCGTAAGCATCATTATTATTTTGCCATGAATACTAAACACAATACACAATGCTCAATCAATTCTTCAAGGATTTAGGTTTACTAACCGAATCAGAAATCAGCACATTTTTAAGCTATTTTAAGCTCAAAACCTACAAAAAAGGCACAATTTTGGTTAATTTCGGAGAAATTAACGACAAACTTTATTTCGTTGAAGTTGGGTTGCTTAGAGAGTTTACAGAGCAAGAGCAAGAGCAAGAGCAAGACAACACCGTTACGCACTGGTTTATGGCCGAAAACAGTTTCCAGTATTTGGCTGCGAGTTTTTTGGAGCAGAAACCCTCTGACGTTGCCTTGGAGGTACTTGAAGATGCCAAAGTTTGGGAAATCAAGAAAACTGATCTTGATAAACTCTACGTAGAGTTTCCGCAGCTCAATGTCATGGGCAGGGTTTTGCTCGAAGAAAACCTCATAAAATATGAGCGATACAACGCCATGACACGCCTGAGTGCCGACGACCGTATGAAATGGTTTAATAAATACTACCCCGAGCTTGCCAACCGTGCATCAGTTAGTCATATTGCTACTTTTCTACACCTGCACCGAGTTACGCTGAGTAAAGTTCGCTCGAAACGTGGCAAAGTTTAGTTTATTGTGGAGAGGTGAAGTATGTAATTTGAGCTACATTTTTTTGTAGTGTAGGCTACTTTTATTTATCAGAAACATTAGATAAAAGACCTTAATATTTCATTACGCCTTTGATAAGTATCGACAAGTTACTTGTCAAAGGCTTTAACTATTTTAAAATGAAACTATACTTGCATTTCCTTATTTTAGTGATTTCTTTAATCCTAAACTCTTGTATTTTTCAAACGAATACCGCCCCAGTACTTTCCAAAATGCAATCAAAATATCAATTACTTGAAATTCGCTTTCCAGATAAAATTGAAGATGTTAGTGGTAATAAAGAAAAGAAATTTATAGAAATAAAGACTTATACTCTCAACACCTTACCTTCTACCTATGCAGATTCGGTTTTTTATTTTGAAAATGATAGAAAAACCGAAGCGTACAAAATTATTCGTATTATTGATGAGAAAAATAAAAATAAGTACGCTTGGGCTATCTTAGAGCTATCCAATAACAAATATTTAAAAGTCGAAAAGGGTGAATACAATGATTTTACGACAAGCGAAATGCTTGACAAATATGATACAGAAATGGGTAAAACAAGATTTTTCTACACAATAGCTATGTAATAATGCGTCAATACACGAAAATAACACCCTTGATTTTGTGCTTATATTTGAGTAATTTCTCACTGAACGCACAAAAAAATATTGTTATTAAACGTAATTGTTTAGCACCCGAAGGGAGCGATATAGGAAAACGGTTTTAGAGCTATTGTTTTGAGTTCGTTGAAAACATTCATATTATTTTTACGGCAAGTGGAGATAAACCCTTGAATACGTGCATAGCGATTTGCACCGTC
>JANNEN010000151.1:0-2843 GCA_031378715.1 Emticicia sp. | reverse complement strand
GGACGAAAGAATCGAACTGCAAAAAACGCTGTTCGAGTTCCTTCAAAGTGGTGGCTACGTGCAGCCGTTTTCCATCAATCAAATGTACAAACGAGTAATTTATATCCGATTCTAACAACACTACTTGGCAAGCATTTACGGTTTTTCGTCCGCCTATTTTTACAGCATCCATGATTAGTTTTCTTTAAGAATTTGTATGTAAAAATTAATTGCAACCGCCAACTTCTGCCCTAAAAATAGTTCCGCTATCAGCTTTAAAGCCAGGGTTTAGTTCTACGCTTTTGGCCTGAAGCGTTGCGTTGGCCGTTCCCATGATTTTGTTGGTTGCCGTGATTTTACCATTCGTTGTGGCAGCTTGTTTTAGTTGGGTTCCCGAAGAATAATCATCAATCGGTGAAGTTAAAGCCAGTAATTGCGGACAATTTGGGTTATTTGCTACAAATTCGTATCTCGCCACGGTGGCGTAGTGGTCGGAAGTTGTAGCGGCGTAATTGGCTATTACGGGCCTGAAACTCGAAACCGAAGCGGCCGTATATTGCAAGCCGCTTATTACGTTACCGTAAAGTTCGTTTGAGATAATTTGGTGGTCGATGTAGTCAGGAAATGAGGCTGTACTGGCACAATTAGCATCACTCAACGATTTAGAAATCGGATTCCAAAAAGCACTCGGACGTACGCCCGCAATAGCCGTTTCGTTGGGATTTACGTACAAAAACGGGGCGTAACTACTCACCTGCCCAGCCGTGATTGAGCGATCAACGTCATCGTTCAAATCGCCCAAGACAATCGTTTTGCGGTTCGGAAACTCAGTTTGTAATGAATCGTACATTGCCCGAACGTCGAATTTTCTTCGGTTATATGACGTAACGTCCGAACCTGCTTTGGCGTGAAGTCCTACGAAAAGTAGGGTATCAACTCGATTGTTAATGGTCATTTTTGCCAAAAACTTATAAGGCTTCCGCCCCGATGCCCAAAATTGGCTCGGTGTTCCAGATGGTGGGTAGCTCGTGGGTGTAAAGTTTTCAAACATTGGCTTGGCGTAAATTTTTGTTACGACACTATTTTTATAAACAAAACATACTCGTTGCGGATTGGCATCAGCCACGCTACCCGAAACTGCCGCCGAACACTCGCCCGAAAACGAATTTGCTCCATAGGTATCATTCAAACCTTTCAATATTTTTCCAAAAGCCGTATTTACATCGGCTGGATTGGCAGGATTATACCCACAAATTTCTTGGAGCATATAAATATCAGCATTGGCATCTTTGATGACATTAGTAGCGTTCAAAATCTGCGTTGCATCATTGACACCACTTTGTGAGGGACCGTTGCTTGGGTGTCCCAACCACTCAATATTCCAGTTGAAAACATCTAATTTGTTGGCATCATCGACAAAAGAAGTCAGCCCACAACCACCCGAAACTGTGCAGGAAACGGCACTATTCGACAAATCGCTCAAAATACGGGGAAAAACCTGCAATTTGTCCGTACCCGTGGCATTGATAAAATGCCCGATAACGGCCGTAATATCCTGGGTAGCCGTTGGAATTGTCGCTCCGATGAGAGCAGTAGCCGTTGGGTCAATACGAATTTCGGTACCACCTTGGTTATTACACGTAATGGTTGTGTAGTTAGTTGAAGCGACAAAAGTACCCGATGATTGAATATTGGCCGATACGATTCTGATGAGTTCACCTTCGTTGGTTGCCAAAAAATCATTCAAGGCTACGCCCGACGGTGGGTTATTGGCATCAAAAACGATTGGAGCAGGTACTGTTCCTGACGATACTTTTGAGATACAAGTAAGGTTATTTATTTGTGATTCGCCATTAAATCGGACGGGCGTTCCCGTCAATCTGACGACATCGCCCAAAGCTAAACCATTGGTAGTAACCGTATTAGCGAAGAAAACCGCAATTCCGCCCGTGGCATCTTGTACATAAAATTTACTTACACCAAACACCCCCGTTACCGAACCCGTGATGGTTATTCCTGCTGTACCTGCGTAGGTTTGTTGGGCAGGAATCGTAGCTCGAACGGTAGCAATCTCAGTAGCGTTTCCACAAGCTAAACCGTTTGTTACCGAGCCACTCACCGTTACGTTTGCCGTAGTTGCTCCGCCCCCTGCGTTGGTTACGACTATTCCCGAACCGCCGTAATTACCTACGGATAAACCCGTTTTTAATCGTACAAAAATAGGCGTTGAGGCAAGCGTTCCGCCCGTATAAGCTACGGTAAAATTATCACTATATGTACCGTTAGCACTCGTTGAAACTTCAAAGTTTACGGGAGCAGTTACCGTAATATTATCAGCGGCAGGCGTAAGGTTAAGGGCTGATAATGAGTAACTTACGCCCGTTGATGGGCCGTTGTTTTCTAAATAAGTTAAGCCCGAAATTGTGGTTGGCGTAACCGAAATCGAAGGTGAGGTGTTCAAGCCTGCCGTTACTGAAATATCATCAATGGCCAAACCGTGGTCGGAGCCGCTATGATCTGGGTCGTACCAACGCAATAATATTTCGCCACCCGCTGCCAATGGACTTGCCAAATTGATAATCGAACTTAGTGAAATTTTATTCGCAGCAAGATTGCCATTCAATGCCCCAGCAGTTCCGCCCGTAATTGGCGAAACAAAATCTAAGGCTGTCACGGCCGTAAAACCAGCAGGTAGTACTACACTTGGTTGCAAGGAAATGGTACTCAAAGCCGTATTTGAAGTTAGGTAAGAAAAAGCAACCGTTTGGGCGGCGGCAGCACTATTTCTCCACTGTTCACCAACGTAACTCACCGTAATCGTACTAATTGGACTACCCGTATTGTTCGATATTCTAAGTCCGTGG